>JAJYDM010000026.1 GCA_021777475.1 Actinomycetes bacterium
GTCAGGTCTTGTTCAAATATTGAGTCCCGATACTACGTCGGTTATTACCTCGCATTGCCATCGGTTCCCACCACAGTTCTTTTCTTACGCCACCTGCCAGCTTGGGTCATCTCTAATCCACCGTTGGTGGAGAGGTGAGCCCAGACGATGGTCTTAGAAGGTAAGCCCGACTGATGGTGCGAGTCAATGCAACTTTGCCGGGCCTACGCCGTCTTAACCTCGAAACACCGAAACTGACGTCTAAATTAGACGCTAAATAAAGAATTAGTGCCCTCTGACCTGGTAGAATGACTGTTGCTTAGACACATCAAACTGACCAAGTAAAGGGCACTAATTGTGAGTGTATCAGTTTCCAGCCTCCGGAGCATCAATGTGGCCTTCGATGATGCGAATTTGGTCGCTAATGCCGGTCTTCTCTTGGTTTCCACAATGTCTCAGAGTCTTGGACTTGAGAAACTTATAGAGGAGAAAGTATCACTCACCGGTCGGGTTGGAGGTGCAAATCCAAGGAGAAAGCTTCTCACCCTAATCCATGCCATGACAGCCGGAGCAAACCACATCGACCATACTGACATGTTGAGATCGGGATCCACTGAAGAGGTGCTGGGACATGTAGTCATGGCTCCATCAACAATCGGCACTTTCCTGCGCTCCTTTACCTTTGGTCACATCCGCCAGCTCGACTCAGCAGTAGATACCGCCCTTTGCCGTGCATGGGCCATGGGGGCAGGACCCGGTGACGCTCAGCTGGTAATAGACATTGACTCCACAATTTGCGAGGTACATGGAACCAAGAAGCAGGGGGCCAACTTCGGATATACAAAGTGCCGCTGTTATCATCCACTGCTTGCAGTGAGAGCTGATACCGGGGAGGTACTCCATGTCCGGCTGCGCCAAGGATCGGCCAATACTGCCCGGGGGGTGGGTCAGTTCATTTCTGAAACGGTTGCAAAAGTCAGAAGAGCAGGGGCCAAAGGAGAGATCGTCGTACGCTTTGACAGTGGTTACTGGTCGTGGGATACCATTGCGCTACTCGAGAAACTCAACGTCAGATACTCAATGGCAATACGTGCTGGTACCAAAGGCATAAGAGAAGTGATCGAAGCAATTGATGAATATGTCTGGAGCGAAATCCCCTACACCCCTGACGGCTGTGCCCAGGTGGCAGAGACTACCTATAAGAGCCACAGACTGGTTGTAAGGCGCACCAGGCTGATTGGAAAACAGGCCGAGCTGTGGCCGAGCTGGAGATATTTCGGGTTTCTCACTGATCTAGGTGGAACCACCATAGAAGCGGACCAATTCCAGAGAAACCGTGCGGTTATCGAACTTTCAATCAGAGACTTGAAAGACTCGGCGCTTGAGCATCTTCCATCTGGGAACTTCTCTGCCAACGGGGCCTGGCTGGCATCGGGGGTCCTTGCCCACAACCTCTTACGCTGGTGTGCACTTCTCGGCCAGATTACAAAGCCGGGCACACTTACAGTTTCCCAAACAATAAGAACGAAATTCATCTCAATTGCAGCACGTCTTGTAAACGCCTCAGGGAGAGTGGTTCTCCGCGGACCGAAAAGGTGGCCATGGGCCCAGCAATTCCTAAGCGCACTTTCCAACCTGCGTACAATTCAACCCGCAACCGGGTAGGGCATTACGATCCGGGGTTCCGGCACCACCCCAATAAAGCATTTACGCTATCCCGATGTGCCAATAACAGAAGTGAAACAAAGAGCCATGGATACCTCATGCCCTTACTTGGGTCAGAACTGGTTCTGTTGACCAGTTCTCCCACTCAAGCGATGGGATCTTACGGATATGAGGCCCGGAGTCGGTTTCGACGGAGTCGTTCGGTGGATTCAGGCTTAACTTCAGAGTTGGCTTAGCTTTTTCTATATGCCTCCTTCTCCGGGCGGCGCAGGCGTATCCTATTGAGAACACCCACCTTGCTGATGGCGGCAAAGCCGCCATCAGCAAGGTGGGTCGTGCAGGTGTTGCACCAATGTTTCCAGAAGAACACGGACGTACAAATGAACAGTCACTACCCCAAATCACGGCGACCCGTTAATTCACACCGCTTTAGCGCTTGGCGAAACAGGGCACGGTGGATCTGAACCCGAAGGTGCCGAGGTTCCGGAATGCGCTGAAATCGATCTGCCCCGAGGTCCGCGGAAACCTCGGAGGCTGAACTCAGGACTTCTTGAACTCTGGAGGTGGAAGCAGTAATAATCCCCCCCATCGCCTAGTCTCTGCAGCTACAACAGTTGGCGACAAGTGGGCTAAGCTGATGCCATATAAGTCCGCCACTGGGACAAGGTCGCTTTAAGGGCCTCCTGGGGGCTCAGGCTGGTAGTGTTTCAGTCGAAAATCTGGAAGAAGAATCCATTCGTCTCACAGGCGCTGAAAGAAGAGTACCCAGAAAGGCTCGATGGAGTCAAAGGAAATACTGGAAACCTTCAAAACGCAAAGCATCAGGAAATTTCGGAAATGCACACAATGCTGGAGAAGCTGACCCTTTAAATCATGCCTATGAATAAAGCTTGGCGATCACATCGGAGGTAGTGCCATGAAAGTCCTAGTAAGTGGAGCGAGCGGTTTCATTGGCTCAGCCCTGGTTGCGGAACTGACCTTGGCGGGTCATGAAGTCTACACTCTTGGACGTTCCTCTTCAGATGACCCCAAGAAGCTCTCCTGGAACATTGAGAGTCGCACTGGAAGTCTCAAGAGCATCGACTCGCTCGATGGCGTGATCCATCTTTCAGGTGAATCAATAGCAAGCAAGCGCTGGACACCAATCCAAAAACAGAAGATCATCAACAGTCGCCTGGAGGGCACCGACTTTCTGATCCACCTACTCAGCGAGGCAAACCTGAAACCCGAGGTGTTTGTCGCTGGCTCAGCAGTCGGAGTGTACGGAGACAGGGGCGACGAGATTCTCGACGAATCATCTACACCTGGCAACGGATTTCTGTCTTCACTCACTCTTGACTGGGAACAGCGGGCCCGCGGCGCCGAGTCCGTCGCATCCCGGATTGCACTTGTTCGAACTGGACTTGTGCTCTCCAACTATGGGGGTGCGCTCGCAAAGCAGCTGCCACTTTTCAAATACGGTCTGGGCACCATACTCGGCAACGGCGGGCAGTATCTAAGCTGGATCCATCTCGAAGACGAGGTGAGGGCCATAATCCATACGCTCACAAACCCGGAAATTTCCGGACCTGTAAACCTTGTCTCTCCCAATCCAGTAACAAATAGGGAATTCGCGAAGACCTTGGCCGCAGTGCTCCAAAGACCACTGTTTTTAAACGCACCGGCATTTGTTCTAGAGTTGGCTCTGGGAAAGGAATTTGCAGACGAAATGCTTCTCGTTTCACAACGGGTGACTCCGACTGCGCTCAAAGAAGCGGGCTTCGAGTTTCTTTTCCCCAATCTTGAAGATGCACTGTCAGACTTGCTCAGATGAACGCAGAAGAAAAATGAGGAAATCAGGAATACGCAAGGGGTCCGTCGCTACCAGATTCAAACGCATTGCCAAGATGTCAACCTTGACCGCAAGGGTTGCCGGAACCTACTTGACCTTCAAATCAAAGACCATTTTCTCCAACGCGTCACGCAAGGAGGAGCTGAATCGGGAGTTTGAAATTAAGAGCGCAACCCAGGTGGTGGAAACGCTTGGCCAGATGCGTGGCGTCATGATGAAGTTGGGCCAGATGGCAGGCTATCTGGACAACGGCATCCCAGATAATGTGAAAGCTACCCTCGGGACCCTTTACAACAGCGTTCCCCCCATGACCAGGCAACTCGCGGAAAGGACCATCGAAGCAGAACTCGGCGCACCACTTGACAGCGTCTTCGCCTCATTTGATCTCGATCCTATAGCGGCAGCCTCCATCGGACAGGTCCATCGCGCAATTACAAAATCAGGCAACGCGGTTGCCGTGAAAGTACAGTACCCTGACGCGGCAAGCACCATGACCGCAGATCTCGCAAACACGGATGCGATGTCACGAATCATAGGCCTTGCATTTCCGAATATCGATACCAGACGCGTTGTAAGCGAAATCAGAGAGAGGATGCTTGAGGAACTCGACTACGAAATCGAGGCTAGAAACCAGCTTCTGTTCTACAACTACTACAGGGGACATCCATTCATTCATATTCCGCGAATCCACCCGGAACTATCAAATAAGCGTCTGCTGGTGACGGAGTTGGTGACAGGGAGCAGCTTCGAGGATGCCCTAACATGGTCAGCTCAAGAGCGTAATCTCGCCGCCGAAACGATATACAGGTTCGTCTTCGGCTCGCTTTACAGGATTGCCGCCTTCAATGGTGACCCGCATCCCGGCAACTACATCTTCCACAAAGCGGGACGCGTGACATTTTTGGACTTTGGACTGACGAAGGTGTTCAAGCCAGAACATCTCAATGTCTTTGAATCCATGATCAAGACAATACTCATTGAACCAAATCCTGACAAGTTCCGCAAAGTCATAGAATCCGCCGGCTTGATTCCTCCAGACTCTCCTCTGGCAACTTCAGAAATCGTGGAGTACTTCGAGCATTTCTATGCCTTTCTCACCTCAGAAGAAGAGGTGGAGTTGTCGTCGGAGTTTGCTTCGGCAATCTTTAGACACACCTTCGATGTTTCTTCAAGAATCTCCCGGTACATCGATGTCCCTGAATATTTCGTGATAATCCAAAGAATTAACCTAGGCCTCTACGCCCTATTGGCCAGGCTCGAGGCCACGGCAAACTGGCGCAAGATTGCCGAGGAGATCTGGACCTTCGTCCAAGGGCCTCCGGCCACCCCAATGGGTGAACTTGAACAGAAGTGGCTACGTGATACGGGAAAGCGCGTCTAACTCCAAGACCACCTCAGGGATATAGTCCCGGGCAGGTTCCATAAGCTTTGATCACCTAAGCGGCGGTAGGGTAAAAAAGTCCCCAATTTTCCCGCGGGGGATTCAAAACGGCTGTCCGACGACCGGGCCAGGCGCGGGCGGCTCTAACTTGGCGCGGGCGGCAGATCGTTCCGCTGCGACGAGAATCTCCTGATGCTAACATCACTCTCAGTGTTCTGCGAAAGAGACCGCATGCGATACCTTTATCTTTTAAGACACGCTAAATCACTCTGGAGCGATGCGGCCGTGGTTGACTTCGATAGACCGCTTTCCGACCGCGGACAACGGGACGCGAAAAAGATGTCCGCCTACCTTAAACGCAGTGGAGTCCAATTGGACCTCGTGCTATGCTCCTCGTCGAGGCGAACAACGGAAACATTTCAAGCCATCGCACCAGCTCTAGGCCCAGCAAAAGCGGTCATGATCGAAGACGCGCTCTACACCTTTGACGTGAATCACATCCTCCAGCGGCTATCAGAAGTCACTGCGGACACCAAGTCGGTAATGGTGATTGGCCATAATCCAGGCATCCAAGCTCTTGCTGTATTTCTGACACGGCCCAACAGCCTGAAAAGTCAGATCTCGCTCAAGTACCCAACGGCCGCACTTACGGTTGTCACCCTAGATAACAAGTCTTGGGATCTGTCCGAACCGTTGATATCACGGACTGAATTCATCGCACCGACTGACCTTGGGTAGGACGTCTCATTTCATCAGGTAGCCGCATCCAATCCCGCTCCGCCCTTAGGCACACGGAACAGTGGGACCTGATACCACCTGCATCACCATGACCATCACGACCCGGGCCACGAGCAGACCGTAAGCCAATGCTTGTAGATCCGGCATTGAGGCATCCAGTTAGAGCATCTGCGACTGCGACTACACTGGGCCCTCAGATGGAGAAGGAGGCACATTCCAGCATGTTCACTGCAGCTGAAACCCAAAGGACTGACCCTGAAAAAGTACGTAGCAGGTCCAAGCTGAGAAAGATCGCTAAATGGTCGCTGATCCTCGTCGTGGTTCTTGGGGTGCTTTTCTATGGCGGGGGCGGCTGGTACTTCTCAAGCCAGCTTTTCACACTTGGCCTTTCGGGTGCCGCAAGGAGGTCTCTCCAACCCTCGTACAACATTCAGGTAGCTTCAGTAGGGACCAACTCCATCACGCTTGACAAAACTTCAGCCACGCCCAACGAAGTAACCGAAAATGGCACTTGGGGACTGCAGTGGCCATCTGGATATGGGCAGATCACCAGCATCAAGAAACAGACTGCCCACGCCATTCAAAGAGCGTTCACTCTTATAACGGGAACGAATCCACGGCCCGGGCTGAAGGTGGCAATCGATTCAGAGGCCTTCCCGGACAATCCTAAAGTTGCCCTTGGGATCGACTATCAGAACGTCAGCTACAAAGGGCCGCTCGGCAACTACCCCTCATGGTACATCCCAGGCACCAGCAGCACATGGGCAATTACAGTTCACGGAAACGCGATGACACGCCTAGATGGCATGAAGGCCATCCCAACTCTAAAGAGTCTGGGAATGCCTATCCTTATGATCAGCTACCGTAATGATCCAGGCGCCCCACAATCCAAGTCTGACCTTCTGCGGTATGGACTGACCGAGTGGCAGGACCTCCAGGCTGCGGTGAGCTACGCCCTTTCCCATGGTGCAAAACACGTCGTGCTTCTCGGCTACAGCATGGGCGGAGGAATCGTAACGAACTTCCTCCTTAGATCAAGCCTGGCCTCCAAAGTGAGCGCAGTGGTCCTCGATGCTCCTATGGAGAACTTTTCAACGACGGTCGACTTCGACGCCTCCCAAATGACCCTTCCACTGATCGGGATTCCCTTGCCCCAAAGCCTCACCGACGTGGCAAAATGGATCTCCTCTTGGCGTTACGGCGTCGCATGGAACCAGCTCAACTACCTGGCCGAAGTAAAACAATTGAAGACGCCAATACTGCTTTTCCAGGGATTGAACGACAAGACGGTGCCGGCCGCGACCTCGGAGGAAATGGCCAATGCACGACCGCATCTCATCACGTACATCACAACCCCTGGAGCTGGACACCTGGAATCATGGAATCTTAACCCTCAGAGTTACGATAATGAAATGAAGTCTTTTTTGGAACAGCATTAAGGCTTTCTAAACTTATGAATTCGCAAATGTACGCGGTATTCAAGAGTTTAATAGTCGTTCCATCGCAATTTAACAACACCCAAAGCGGCCCCAATGGTGATATTGTTTTATCAATTAAATCTATCAGGTGCAAACGAATTCGGCTCTTTGGAATCAATAATGGTTAATGACAGTTAGAACTTACGCCGAGGGGGTGCGGCAAGAAATTGTTACCTTTACAGCTAATTAGACCATCGGGACATTTACTTTAGGTTGGCTGACCTCATTTAGTCGCGAAATTCCGTACGGGGCGGTAGGCAACGTCGGCCGCCCGAATTGCCGACAGCACGTTCAGTGACTCTGGCCACCTGTTGGATTCAACCGAACCCATCGCATGTCGTGCGACTGCAGGAAATGACGAAGGTCCAGGCTGAGGCACTCTGCGCCATTCGAACGGTCGCATCTACAACAACACACCTTGACTTGGGAGCACTGTATGAGAACAAATATCGGAACGATCGAATTGAATTACCTGGTGAATGGTGAAGCGGATCTTCCCTGGCTGGTCTTTTCAAACTCGGTCGCCACCGATCTGACCATGTGGAATGAACAGGTTGAGCAACTGAAGAACCGATTTCAGATCCTGCGATATGATCAGCGTGGGCACGGACTCAGCGACGCACCGACCGGGCGGTACTCAATCGACATGCATGCTGAGGACCTAATCAACCTGTTGGATACGCTTGGCATACAAAGAGCAAGCCTGGTGGGAATTTCAATAGGAGGAATGACTGTACTCACCATGGCCAAAAAACACCCAGAAAGAGTTGACAAACTTGTGGTTTGTGACTGCGGACCGACCTCAAATCCCCGGGCCGCCCAGCAGTGGATGGAAAGGATCGAAAAGGTATCTGCAGGAGGAATGGATTCAATTGTCGAAGAAACCATCGAAAGATGGTTCACAAAAGAAACGCTGGCAAAAGACAGCCCCATATTGAATAGGGTCGCAGCAATGATCAGAAACACCCCCGTATCCGGCTTCACAGGTTCGGCCTACGCCCTTACGAAGTTTGACCTTCTTCCTGGTCTCGAGAGACTACCCGTGCCAACCCTGTTCATAGCCGGAGAGCACGACGCGGTTGTCGACGGAACTCGGATACTGAGTGAGAAGGCGCCGAATTCGCGCTTTGTAACAATTCCCAGAGCTGGGCATCTGTGCAACCTTGAGAACTCGGAGGACTTTCTATCTGTTCTGACAGAATTCCTGTAAAAATATCACTGTGGAATCGATCGCCAAATAGTTTCTGTAAAAAATCAATAATGAAAGGAGCGAATAGATGACTGTACAACAAAACGCCATGCAAATTATCAGCCCGATCAGGGAATCGTCAGATGAGGAAAGGATTAGCGCACGGGACCAGATGGAGGCCCTGAATCCCGAAGCCAAAAAGCTGCAATTTTGGATCCGTACGCAGAAGAACGCCCCCGCGCAGGAACCCTGGTTTTCGACGGCAGACACGGATAACACAGGCAAACTCGCTTCTGGCCAGGTAGGGAAGAACCAGCTCAAGGCCGTCCCTTATCGCTGGAGATGGAGCGATTACCGCCCGTACCTGCAGAAGATCTCAGATATTGCGGCGGGTGCGGACGTCGCCCCTGTTGAATTTGCCGACAGACAAAGCATCGTTTTGATGAATCCGGGTCTGACCGAACGGATTCAGGTGACAAACACGATCCGCTGCGCAATATCGATATACAACCCAGGTGACATTGCCCCAGCGCATGTTCACAGTCCCAATGCGAGCAGGACCATCCTCACCGACAACGGTGGTTACACCAACATCGAAGGCGAGCGCTGCGAAGCACGACGTGGAGATGTGATACTCACTCCAAACGGCACTTGGCATGACCATGGAAATGACGGCGAAGAGCCGGTGGTTTGGATTGACACGCTTGACTGGCCTCTCATGGAATACCTCGACTGCGCCTGGGTCGATCAGGACTACCAGGCAGCAGCTGGCACCACTGATCGAACACAACCGGTAAGACACGTGGACGGATACTCGCAGAAGCTTTATAAAAATGGTGGCATGAGGCCGACATTTGTTTCGCATCAACGTGGCTTCAGTCAAAGACTTACACCGCTCTTTCACTACAGCGGAGTTGACATCCGCAACTCCCTGGTGGATCTCAAGGACGAAACAGGTGATCCTTATGAAGCAATTCAAATGGAATTAGTAAATCCCGTGACCGGTGAGTCAGTGTTTCCAACCCTACGCTACGGAGCGCAGCTACTGCGTCCAAACGAAGCAACACGTCCAAAGAGAGAAACTTCCAGCGGATACTACGTAGTCATCAACGGTGAGGGTTACACCGAAATCAACGGCCAAAAATTCGACTGGAAGCCGAACGATGTCATTGCAGTACCAAACTTCCTCTGGAGACGACACGTCAACACCTCCAGCGAAGACGCGATTCTCTACAGTGTTTCCGACGCCGCACTTATGAGAAACATCGGGCAGTACCGTGCGCAGGGCAAGGACAATGCCGGAAATGTGATTCAGCTAGAGCAATAGAAGCGTCAACGGCCACCCCATCGCAATAATGGGGTGGCTCAAAATGCCGTATCGGGGATTTCGTTTCAACTCACGGCCAAGTCAACAGATTTTTAGAAACTAAAGGGAGAAAAAGGTATGCGACTGGCATCGTTCAATGTAAATGGCCGGGATTCATATGGAATTGTTTCTCAGGACAATGGGGTTGTTGACCTTGGAAGGCGCCTGGAACAAAAGACCCTGCTCGACCTTCTGCGCGCAAACGCCATCGATGCGGCCAGAAAGGTTTCCGAGGAAATGCCAGACTATTCACTCAACCAGGTGAGCCTCCGCCTGCCCGTACAAGGTGGTGAAAAGATTATCTGTGTGGGAATCAACTACCCAGAGCGCGAACAGGAGTACAAAGGCGAGATCAAGAGAGGTTCATATCCCAACCTGTTTGCCAGATTCCCCTCCTCGTTCTCTGCACCGGGAGAGCCTATAATCAGGCCAAAAATTTCCGATCAACTGGACTACGAAGGTGAAGTTGCCCTTGTGATCGGAAAGCTCGGAAGGCACATCTCCCGTGACAAGGCCTACCAGCACATTGCTGCCGTCACATGCGCAAATGAAGGAACGGTTAGGGACTGGGTGAAACACGCCACCAAAAATGTCACCCAGGGAAAAAACTTCGAACGCTCGGGCAGTATCGGTCCCTGGATTGTCACCACCGACGAGCTTGACCCGTCACAAGATTTGATAGTGACAACAAGGGTCAACGGAACCGTGCGCCAAAACGACTCTACAAAGAACATGTTCTGGCATTTTGAGGAGCTTATAAATTACATCAGCACCTTCATAACTCTTTTTCCTGGCGATATTATCCTTACTGGAACTCCGGTAGGTGCCGGCGCCCATCAGACTCCACCCGTCTACCTGGTTCCGGGAGATGTCGTAGAGGTTGAGGTGCACGGCGTTGGCATATTGCGCAACGAGGTCAAGGACGAGGCGTGACCAATGAGAGAAAAGCAGAAAGAAGTTCCAGCATTATTTAAAATCCAATCAACTATGCGGCTAATCTGAGACGCATAATCAACTGACAGGGGGATATAAATGGCGAAGCTAAAGCTTTCCTTTGCCTCGGCACTATACGACAGGATGCAAGCCATCTACACCGGAGAGGTGGAGCCTGACGGCATCGAGCTGAACTTCATGCATTTCGATGAGCCCAGAGTCATATTTGACCGCATGTCGGGAGGCCTGGAATTCGATGTATCCGAATACTCAAGCTCAGAATTCATCCAGCGCTTCGCAAATAGGGAATGTCCGTTCGTAGCTATCCCGATCTTTCCGTCAAGGGCATTTCGAACCGGATTCATTGCTATTCGAACCGACCGCGGAATCAACTCTCCAAAAGATCTGGAGGGGCGCAGGATCGGGGTTCCTCTTTACACAATCACCGCTGCGATCTTCATACGTGGTTACCTCCAGCACGAGTGCGGTGTAAATGTCAAAAACATACAGTGGGTTCAAGGCGCCGTCAACACCGTCGGTAGCCATGGTAGCCCAACAATACTGCCACTCTTGAAACCTGCGAACATTGAGATCAATAACTCTGGAAAGTCGCTAAGCGAACTGATTGACGAAGGTTCTATCGATGGCACCATTGGAACCAGCCTGCCTGAATCGATCCGGACCAATCCAAACGTTGATCGGTTATTTCCCAACTACGTGGAGTTGGAAAAAGAGTACTACAAGAATACGGGCATCTATCCGATCATGCACCTGATCGCCATCAAGAAGGACGTCTACGAACGCTATCCGTTCGTGGCAACGAGTCTCTACAATGCCTTCGTCGAATCCAAAAAGATCGCCTTGAAGAAGATGTACAACCTTCGGGCCTTGAAGTATATGACTCCCTGGCTGTCACGTGATATCGACGAAATTTACGATGTCTTCAACGGAGACCCGTGGCCCTATGGACTCGAGCCAAATAGGAAAACCCTCGAGGCACTCGTAACATATCTAGTTGATCAGGACCTGATTGCAAATCCAGTATCGGTTGATGACCTCTTCGTTCCCACCTACGGATAAATACCAGCATTGTAGCGAACCTAAATTGAAGGGAAAAAGCTGATCCTTGGTGCCAATTCGTGTGTGGGTGCCAAAAATCAGCTTTTTCCTGTGGGACCAACGGAACCCAGGAAATCAATAAGCAGCGTTCCCAACGCCTGTGGGGAAGTGATTGAAAGAAAATGTCCACCATCAATCAGTTCAAAGCGCGATCCCAAGATCTTCTCCGCCACCTCCTGGCTGCCTAGGAAAGGCCTAACCTGGTCCTGACGTCCGGCTACAACCATCACTGGACGCCGCAGTTTCGGAAGAACATGACGCATGTCAGTCATTGCCAGCACCCGATTCGCCTCAGCGAAACCGTAAGGGTCGTTAGCGAGATAACGTCCTCTAAAAGCAGGAAATACCTCGTCATCTCTCAATTCAAGCTGATATGACTTTTCCAGTGTCGTATCGAGGCCTGCTCTCATACCATTCTTCTCCGCAAAATCGGCCCGTTCCACAAGTGCAGATGCCCTCGATGCGTCGACCCCAAGAGCCGGGTTGCACAGCGTCATCGAAT
Organism: Actinomycetes bacterium; assembly: GCA_021777475.1. Classification (GTDB taxonomy): domain Bacteria; phylum Actinomycetota; class Acidimicrobiia; order Acidimicrobiales; family Acidimicrobiaceae; genus SCQM01. The sequence goes on from JAJYDM010000026.1 coordinate 12,182, forward strand.
CAACTCGATCCTCGTACCGCTCATAAAACCTCAGCGCCTGAAGACCTGCAGCCGCAACCGTCACCAGATTACAGTTTCGAGCACCCCCGACACTGGAGATGAGTTCCACCAAATCATCGACAAGATCATCAATCCCAATTTGACCACGCACCTTCTCTGACAAGCCTGAACCCCGCTGGTCAAAGGACAAAACACTGTAACTGGTCGTAAGAAATGGGACGACGGCACTGAAGCTCTCCAGAGTTCCGCCGATCTCATGCAACAGAACCACTAGAGGGCCTCCTGCCTTCCCCTCCATTCTGTAATTGATACTCACACCATTTACGTCCAACCAGCTCATCAAGACTCCCAACGACAAATTGAAAACGATGCTTGAATTCAGCCAACCCTGAACAACTGGACAATGACCTGACCATAACTCATGGTAGCTGTGTAGAAAACAAAGTAGTTGCGACAGGCCACAAAGGCCGACGCTAAGCCTTAAAGGCCGTCATTTGCGCGACTTGTCCTGGATGATGCCTTGAATCTTTGCTAGACGCGTCTGAAGATCATCCTGAAACATCTGCAGCCTTTCCTGCTTCTCCATTACCTTGGACCGCAGATTCTGCAGAGTCCTGACAGCATCTTCAAGCAACTCGTCCTTTGGCGCTGACGAGCTTTTGTACTCAATTCTGATCTCGTCGAGATGGTCCTCGGCAGCAAGGATGTCTTTAATCTCATCCAGGTTAAATCCCATAAGAGACTGCAATGTGCGAATGCGGCTCACGCGGCTGATATTCTTCGCATCATACAGGCGCGCCCCACCTCGAGAATAGGCACTGGGCGCGACAAGCCCAAACTCCTCGTAATACCGAAGCGTCCGTTCCGATATCCCGATCTGCTCTGCAACTGCCCCTATGCGGGTCAGTGCCGATCCTTCATTCGATTCAGTCATCCAGCGAATCCACCCGTCATACAGCAAACCCCACTAACCGTACCACACGCATTTCGGCCATAGACCAAGCTCCCGTGTTCATTGGCATCGGCTACTCGGTCTCGCTAACAGGCGCGGCGGTTTCGGAAAGCCTTTTGGGCTCATCGTCCCCATGGTGATATTTGCCACCCCGCAAAGCCGAAGCCACGGCCGCCACAATAGAAGCAGTGAACGCAAAATAGAATGCCGCATCCAATCCCTTGCGAAATGACGACGCTATCAATTTGGGAAAGAACTGCCTTCCCGTCAGGTAGGCCGCCTTGGCGGCGGGCAAATGCGATAGCGAACCACCCAACAGAGACTGGACCGGATTGTATCCGAGCAGCGCTGAAAACAAGGTGGACGTAGGTGGCAGGTGTGCGATCACTTTGGCCGATGAAGCAGAAACTCCCTGACTTGTCAATCCGGCAAAAAAGGCATCTGGAAGGTTAGAGGAAAGTCCAGTAATGATGAGGGTGAAGAACACGCCTATCGAGAGCACCATTGCGGAGTTCTGAAATGTGGATACCATGCCAGCTCCTGCCCCACGCTGGTCAGGTGGCAGGCTGTTCATTATTCCAGCTCGGTTGGGGGATGCGAACATTCCCATGGCCACGCCATTGAGGAATAGCAGGATTGCGAACCAAAGGTAGGAGAAGTTAATAGGAAGAGCGGTGAAAAGTAGAAAGCTAACGGCGGCGGCAACCATCCCACCGGTGGCAAACGGCCTGGCGCCAAAGCGGTCGGAGAGGATGCCAGATACCGGCCCAGCAATCAAAAAGCCGGCAGTCATCGGGAGCATGTATATTCCAGCCCAAAGCGGCGTGTTTTGAAAAGAATAGCCATGCAATGGCAGCCATATTCCCTGTAGCCAGATTATGAGGATGAACATCATTCCTCCACGCCCCAGAGATGCCAGCAGACTGGCTATGTTACCAGCCGCGAACGCTCTTATGCGGAAGAGCGAGAGTCTGAACATCGGCTCCGCGACCTTCGTCTCAATAAACACAAACAATATCAAGATAAGTATTCCCGAGCCCAACGTGAGCATCACCGAAGGATTGGTCCATCCCATTGAGCTGTGGCCGTAAGGCATTATTCCATAGGTGATCCCAACCAAGACTGCAATCAGTCCTACGGCAAAGGAGAGATTCCCCCACCAGTCGATGCTGGAAGGAGTGCGTACGCCATGCTCCTCCAGCTTCCAGTATGACCAGAGTGTTCCCAAGACTCCGAAGGGCACTGATACCACGAACACAAGATGCCAGTCAATTGGACCAAGCAAACCTCCAAGTACAAGGCCAATAAACGATCCAGCTATACCTGCGACATTATTGATACCAAGTGCGAGTCCACGCTCATTCTTCGGGAATGCATCGGTTAGTATCGCCGACGAGTTCGCAAATAGAAATGCCCCTCCCACTCCTTGGAGAATCCTCATCGCAATGAGCCAAACGGCACCTGAGGTTCCCTTCATCCAAGTGACCGATAACAGTATCGAAAAGACCGAAAAAATAATAAATCCCAGGTTAAATACTCTCACACGGCCAAAGATGTCCCCGATTCGACCAAAACTAACAACAAGAACCGCGGTAACCACCATGAAACCCATTATGAGCCACAACAAGTATCCGGTATTGCCCGGAACTAGAGGATTCATATTGATTCCAAGGAAAATGTCGGGTAGAGCTATCAACATTATCGAGGAATTGATCGTCACGATGAGCACCGCCATCGTGGTGTTGGAAAGAGCTATCCACTTGTAGGCAACGCGACGTCGCTTCTTTTCCGCTTCCGCAGGTTCCGCCGTAGCTACCTCAGTTACCATCCAGAGTCCTCCAAAACAAGATTCATCTTAAAGACTAGTGCCTCTTCCAAACCTAGTTGACGTGAACGTAAAGGTTAATTAGACACATCCAACGATGACCCTTCAGAGTCCTGCGAGTGCCTCCAATGGCTTCGGGGCGACATGGTTCTCTCTGACATCGTCCGGGACAGGACCATAATCAACTGGATTAACCATTGAGGTCAAGGGAAGGAGTAGCAATGCTGCAAATAACGGTCTCGAATTCAATTTCCACAGCGGAATGCGCGGGGACGATATCAACACGGACGCGCTATCGCCCACCATGTCGACTAACAAAACCGGATGACGCTAAGTTAAGTTGACTTTCAACGTCAAAAAAACATGGTATTTAGCTGCTAGAATAGATCTTGGTGAAGGATCGAAAGACTGCCTGTGAATTCAAATCCTGAACAGCCGCTGCAGACCCTTTCCCAGGCATGCTCCTACTCGTCGCTTTCGTCCGACAAGCTGAGGCATTGGGCGGAGAAGATGCGCCCTTATTGGGATGAGACACAATCTGGCATCGACGTACCGCTGCATCGCAAGATCTGGGAGTGGTCCTTCATCGCAAGCGCGCTGGCGGAAAATGACATGTTGAGACCTGGTACCACTGGACTTGGCTTCGGTGTCGGCAAGGAACCCCTAGTTCCACTTTTTGCCTCGCTCGGTTCTAAGATTGTGGCGACTGACCAGTCAGCGGAAACAGCAGGAGCGGCGGGCTGGAGTGAATCGAATCAATTTGCTGGTGGTCTAGCCGCAATGAATGAAAAGACCATCTGTGATCCCCACCAGTTCGACAAGCTGGTCAGCTTTCGCACAGTTGACATGAGAAAGATCCCGAGGAACTTGAGGGAATTTGACTTCACCTGGTCATCTTGCGCATTTGAACACCTTGGAACCATTGAAAAAGGCCTCACGTTCATAATCGACCAGATGCTATGTCTTCGACCTGGTGGAATTGCTGTCCACACCACTGAGTTCAACGTGAGTTCACTCAGGGAAACGATTGAAAGTGGACCAACAGTACTCTTTCGCCAATGCGACCTGGAAAAACTTGCCAAGAAGCTCAAGAGTAGCGGCCACGAGTTAGAGCTCGACTTCACCCTAGGTACTACGGAAGCTGACCTGCATGTCGATAGCCCACCATGGTCAGGTGCCCATCTTCGGTTGGACCACGACGGATATGTGATAACGTCATTTGGACTTGTGATTCGGAGAGGATTTAACAGAAACTTGCCGTCATTTTCAAGATTCAAATCGCGGCGGACAGGACGCTTGATTGGGTAGGAGCAGCCACGTCTCTAGACGGTCGATTCCAGGTCGTAATATTGCAGGCACTCTGAACTGGAGTACCATGGTCAATTGCTCCAACCGCACCTACACCGTCAATTGCCATCCCGAAGGTGCATGATGGAATCTAGATGCCGACGTCGCAGCCGGTGACATTGACGGTTTCCCCGACGAGGCTGCAGTCGCGATGGCTGTCGCCATTAGACCACTCGAGTCTGCGGCAAGACAGTAACAGCGCTGCCAGATCGTACGGCAAGGGTCAAAAACGCTCGACTGACGCCTAAGAAAAGTTATGTTGATAGAATTGCCTTCGTAAATCGGGCAACGCAGCGACAGCCTCTACAAAGCCAGATTCTCATGGCTTGGCCTCCTTCACCGGCAAAATCCGCCGCAATGACTAAATTCCCGTGTCGCACTGCAATCCTGAACCTAAAATACGCTACCTGGTAATCTTGACTATCGCGATTACCGCTGTGCCGTAGCAATTCCCGTATCATTCGGTCGAGGTCCGTTGCCATGTTTGCATTACGGCCCTTGCAATTACGTAATGCAATGTCTCACCAACAAACTCCATATAAGGGTGACACCCTGATTTAGCCGCGTAAGACGTCCGAAAAGCCAAATGTGCGATTCAAACCAACACTAGGTGATCTGCAAAGCACATCGTCACTGGGCAGAACTCCGGGAATGCCAGCCCAGGCTTTTTAACTTCAGCAACCATCACCGGTAACACGGTTGATTGGAAGGATCGGCACGAGCACCAGACTGCCGGCCATCTTCGGACATACTCTTGGGCGTATAGTATACGTATAATGAGTGACTCTAGGATAGAATTTCGAGGCATCTCCCAAGTCGGACATCGAAATGCTCGTGCCATATCCAGCAGCCCGTTTGGAAAGCTCGACTTTTCCATGGCACCCCTGACGCTGGCCTGGGAGGTCACAAGAGCTTGCCCGCTGCGCTGCGTTCATTGCAGAGCGGAGGCCCAACCCAACCCCGACAAGAACGAGCTGACCACCGAGGAGGGATTCGCGCTCATCGACGATGTGGCGGCAATGGGCACGAAAGTCTTCGTTATTACCGGCGGAGATCCACTGGCCCGCTCCGACATTCATACCCTTCTAACAAAGGCCGTATCCAGTGGAATGCACGTTGGATTCTCGCCTTCGGTCACCGGGAGACTCCGAGGAGACGCGCTCGATCGAATAACCGATATCGGGGTTGGCACAATCCACATCAGCTTGGACGGTGCGGGGCCAAAGACTCATGACAGGTTCAGAGGGGTACCGGGTCATTTCTCAAGAACCATTCAGGCAATTCAAAAAGCGGCCGTACTCAGTACCAGGGTCCAAGTGGCTACGACCGTCTCCAAACACAACTTTCGCGAACTTCAAGCAATAGCGAAATTGCTCGACGGATTAGTTGACAGTTGGACTCTCTTCTTCCTGGTCGCAACCGGAAGAGCCAACTCAAAGGACATGCTCACCCCAAATAACGAGGAGGAGATCTTAAGGTGGCTTGCCACTACGGATTTTCCATTCCACGTCAGGACCGTTGAAGCACCGCAATACAGAAGAGTAAGAGCCCAACTCGGACTACCCGTTGCCCCCGGAGTCACCGATGGCAACGGGTTTTGCTTCATTTCCCATATTGGCGATGTTCAACCATCCGGATTCCTACCTGCAACGGCGGGAAATATTCGCACTGAACCTGTCTCTACCTTGTATCGGCATAGTCAACTTTTCACATCGCTTCGTGACCCACACCAACTTGGCGATCCATGCGGCAGCTGCGAATTTGCCAAAATTTGTGGCGGCAGCCGTGCGCGGGCGTGGGCGGTGACAGGTAATCCCCTGGCAGGCGACCCCACCTGCGAGTTTGGTACCAAATTTGCATCTCACCTCGATCGCGATAGATGATGAGAGCTCGGCAAGCATCGGCTGCCCCATCTCCATGACAGGCTCGAACCTGGCAATGCTGGCTATATCCCTGGACCACCGGTTGGATCTGGCACGCTTCATACGCCAAGAATCCAGATCCGAGTGTGACCCAATATGCATTTAACTGAACCTTGGGGATATGCTATGAGCGCTGGGGATTTGAAAGGAGTCGAGAATGATTCATAAGATTGGCGTGGTCGGTTGCGGCCTGATGGGATCTGGGATCGCCGAAGTTGCTGCGCGCCGTGGGCTCGATGTCGTTGTCACGGAGGGAGACGAAGCCAATCTAGCCCGTGGACGTTCGAGAATCGAAAACTCGCTGGCTCGCGCACTCAAAGCGTCAAAAATCACAGAGGAGGACCTCGAAGGCACTCTTAGTCGGATCCGCTATGACATTGATCTGGGAGCGCATTTTGACCGTGAGCTGGTTGTGGAGGCGATCATCGAAGACGAGGCCTCCAAAGTTGGCATCTTTACCACCCTGGATAAAGTCGTCGAAGCCGAAGATGCCATTCTTGCTTCCAACACATCGTCTATACCCATAATGAAACTTGGAGTTGCTACCCGCCGACCCCAGCAAGTCATTGGAATTCACTTTTTCAATCCAGTTCCCGTTCTTTCTCTGGTCGAACTTGTTACCTCGCTTTTGACGTCGGAAGAGGTCTCAAAACGTGCCGCCGAGTTTGCCTCCAAGTCGCTTCAAAAACATGTGATTCACTCGAAGGACCGAGCTGGCTTCATTGTTAACGCCCTACTTATTCCGTACATACTTTCGGCAATTCGCATGATGGAATCGGGCTTTGCCACCGCCGAAGACATCGACACCGGAATGATCGAAGGTTGTGCGCATCCAATGGGCCCCTTGGCCCTTTGCGATCTTATTGGACTCGACACAACCGCTGCTGTCGCTGATTCCCTATACCACGAGTTTAAAGAACCCCTCTATGCCCCCCCGCCGCTCCTGCTTAGAATGGTCGATGCCGGGCTCCTGGGACGCAAAAGTGGCAGGGGTTTCTACGAATACAAGCCGCGCTAAGAGTCCAGCGGGTGCACCAAGCGGCCTACTTGACGCCTACTAACCCCTTGCAAAGGGGGTTTTGGGTATGTTGGTCATGGGCCTCCCAACTTTTATCGTGGCCACCCTTGCTCCGCATACGTCCGATCAGCCAGAAAGCTAGCCTGGACTGGACTGGTTGTCCAAATGCGCGTTCAATAACGAAGCTAGATGCATACGCGGCTCCTGAGCCCTCACTTGAGACCACAAGGGCGAGCGAACACCTCTAGCTCGTCAATTCCTCACTGATAGCACGCCCCTCGTAATCTGAGACAATGCGTGGGCTAAATACGGTACGCAGGCAAACCCGTAAGGGCCTCTCCAATCACAAGAGTGTGCATCTCGTGAGTGCCCTCGTAGGTGTAGACCGACTCAAGATTGGACATGTGGCGCATAACCGGATACTCAAGCGTAATGCCATTTGCACCGAGGATGCTCCTGCACTCCCTGGTTATGGCCAACGCCTGTTTCACGCTGTTAAACTTTCCTATGCTCACCTGCTCGGCGCGTAGCGTGCCCTTTTCCTTCAGTCGCCCAATATGAAGAGCCAGCAGAAGACCTTTTCCGAATTCGACGGTCATGTCTGCATACTTCTTTTGAGTCAGCTGGTATGCCGCAATGGGGTGGTCAAACTGGATCCTCTCCATACCGTATCGGATCGCCGATTCAAGGCTGTCCCGGGCGGCGCCAAGAGCGCCAAAGAGAATTCCGAATCGCGCCTCATTCAGACATGTCAACGGACCTCGAAGACTGGAGACTCCAGGTAGGACTGCATCCTCCGGAAGCCTAACGTTGTCCAGCACAAGCTCAGAGGTTATCGAAGCTCGTAGCGATAGCTTGCGGTGAACCAGGTTTGCTGAAAACCCCGGTGTATCAGTCGGAACGATAAATCCTCTTATTCCCTCGTCCGTCCTTGCCCATACCACCGCGACATCAGCGATATTCCCATTCGTGATCCACATCTTGGTACCATCAAGCAACCAGTCTTTCCCATCACGCTTAGCTCGTGTCCGCATTCCAGCAGGGTTGGACCCGAAGTCGGGCTCGGTGAGTCCGAAACAGCCCAGCACCTCGCCAGTAGCCATTTTCGGCAGCCATTGTTGCTTCTGCTCCTCGGAGCCAAAGGCATGAATCGCCTTCATGGCAAGAGAGCCCTGAACGCTAACTAGAGAGCGGATACCGGAGTCGCCCGCTTCAAGCTCAAGGCAAGCCAAACCATAGGCCACCGCCCCAGCCCCAGCGCAACCGTAACCCTCAAGGTGCATCCCGAGGACCCCCAGTTTTCCAAGCTCTATAGCAAGTTCCCTTGCTGGAAGTTCGCCATTCTCAAACCACTCCGCCACATCTGGCTTGATTCGCTTTTCAACATACTTACGAATAACACTTCTGATCTCACGCTCTTCGTCAGTCAGAAGTCCGTCGATGTCAAATAAGCCTTCTGGTGTTTGGGTTGCATTCGCCATGTTTCTCCTGGTTGTCAATTTCCAACTATTGAATTCTCAGCAAATCGGGTCAGGTCAAATATTCCTACTCGTCACCTCTCAACGCAGAATCACCTTTTGCGATCCTGCCGAAGGCATTCCACCGAGTATCACCACAATCTACCCACACGAACTCGAAACTTCATGAACCATCATAATGTCCCCGGGCCAATTGATTGGAGCTCCTTCTGGCCTTGCCAACTGCCAATTTCACCAACATTCGTTGCCTGGACCAAGTCCGTCAGCCACGTCCCCAATAATACCCAAATAATCCTTGTCAAAGCCAAACCGAAGTTGTTCACTTCACATTCCAAGCAATAGGAAGCCTATCAGAAGTAATCAAAATCAAAAAATGAAAAACTCGACCTGCAACCCGGGCTGGAAAATCACAAATTACCGTAAGATCCGCCACAAGCAAGCTACCGGCGGCCTTAACCTCAACAGCACCTTTGGCCCGGTCTAAGTTATCACAACTTCACCGACATCTAAAAAGTGGTCCTAAATGACAAGGACGGGCAACTGGCAAAATCCGACCCATTTAAAAGCTCGCAAAGACCTAATGAATCCCTAAATTCCGTGACCGGCCCCTGGATGTGCGCCGAAAGCAAAGTTGAGGTATGCTCGCTGCTGAACTCGCAAATGGAGGAAATAACAACAATGGCCTACGTTCTCACTGAGGCACGCAGTGGCACGGGAAATGGCGTTGCGCCGACTACCGTTCTGCGACCCGGACTCGTAAGCATTGCAGCATGGATGGGCGGGATGTGTTATGAGTAAGGTTCTCGCACTATCTGAAGCTGTAGAGCGTTTCGTTCCCAATGGCGTGGGACTTTTGACCGTCGGAGGCATGCACCTACATAACAATCCCATGGCGTTGATTAGGGAAGTGATTCGCCAAGACCGCAAAATCAAGCGACTGCTAACAAGCCCTTGCGGCGCCCTGAATGCAGATCTGCTGATCGCGGCGGGTATGATCGATGAAATCGCCACGTCTTATGTCGGATTTGAGCACATAGGACTTGCGCCCTGCTTCAGACGAGCGGTTGAAGGCGGAACCGTCAAGGTCCTCGAATGCGACGAAGCCTATATAACCCACGGCCTTTATGCAGGAGCGGGTGGCCTTCCCTTCATTGCACTGCCAAAGGGAATTGAATTCACTGATATCCCCAAGGTAAACAGGGAAAACTACTCCTTTACAACCGATCCGTTCACGGGAAATCAAGTCCCCGTCGGAGCCCCGTTGAAGCCCGACGTTGCACTCCTGCACGCGTACGAGGCGGATACGCACGGTAATGCCGTTGTAGCTGGTGGACACTTCGTCGACAGATACATGGCTCTTGCATCCAAAACCGTACTGTTGCAGGTCGAAAAGGTGGTTTCAACCGAAGAGATTTCGAAACATCCACAGGGCACCACTATTCCAGGATTTCTGGTTCATGCCGTGGTGGAGGTTCCGGGAGGTTGCTATCCAACCGCTTCTCACGGAGCCTACCAATTCGATGATCAGGAGATCGTTCGCTACATGAATGCGGCAAAAGACGAGAGTGGAGCCAAGGAGTACGTCAGAGAATTTGTAAAAGACACAACTGAGATCGAATACCTTGACAACGTGGCCGGACGCCTTTCCCAGCTGCGCTATGGGGATGGATCCCTACCTGTCGCCCTATCGGATCGGAAGAGGTGAACCAGCCATGACAACTAGCTCCAATGAAAACTCACGACCTTTTTCGCGAAATGAACTGATGGCAGTTGAACTTGCCAATAGGCTACGAAATGACGACGTCACTGTGATGGGAACCGCAAGCGCAATCCCGCAGGTTGCCTGCAGACTGGCTCAACTCACGCATGCTCCGGATCTCTACTCCATAGCGGGCGGCACCTGTTCGGTGAATCCCCATCTCGGCCCGGTCGTCCCCTCTTGCTGCGATTACGACCTGCTGAGAGCAGATACCTCACTTTCCCTCAATGACGTCGTGCTTTTGGAAGGTCGGGCAGATGTGTTGACGGTCTTCTTCGCCGGGGGTCTTCAAATTGATGCGTACGGGAACTGCAATCTCGTTTCGGTGGGAGACTATGCCCACCCAGCGTTGCGTGGTCCAGGCACAGTTGGACTGCCATTTCTGTCTCGCGTAGGAAGAGTGCTAATTTATACGCAGTCACACAATCCCCGAACCTTTGTCGAAAAGGTTGACTTCCTTAGCGGGCCGGGCTTTCTGAGGGGTCCAGCCGACTGGAAAGCCGCAGACCTTCCAGGGGGAGGACCACAACTGGTCATCACTCCCCTATGTACTATGGGCTTCGATCCCGATTCACTCAGAATGCGATTGGAAACGGTACATCCTGGCGTCGAGGTTGAACAGGTCCGGGCAGCCACCGGCTTCGAACTCATTATTCCGGACTCGGTCCCCGTGACCCCAGAGCCAACTGCTGAACAGCTTTCAATAATTCGAACACTAGACACAAACGGACTCCTGAAAGGAAAATAACAAAATGTCATCCAACGGTAGATTCCAAGGCAAGACAGCCATTGTTACGGGCGCTGGAAGCGGCGTCGGCCGGGCTATGGCGCTGGGACTAGCCAGTGATGGTGCCAATGTCGTAATTGCGGACCTTTCCACTGAACGGGCCGAGAACGTCGCGAAGGAAATAGTCGCTGCGGGAGGATCCGCTCTTGCCGTCGACGTCGACGTCGCTGATGCTGCCAGAGTCCGCGCCGTTGCAGCCAAAGCAGTTGAGAAGTTTGGAAAACTTGACATCCTCATCTCCAATGCAGGGTGGGACAAGGTAATGCCGTTCCTTGACACGGACGAGTCACTTTGGGATCGCGTAATAGACATCAACCTTCGAGGCCATATCGCATGTGCCCATGCCACCGTCCCACACATGATTGAAGCCGGCGCAGGCAAGATCGTCTTCATCGCATCTGACGCCGGCCGTGTTGGCTCGAGTGGTGAGGCGATCTACTCAGGTGCCAAGGGAGGCGTGATTGCATTTTCGAAGGCACTTGCCCGCGAAACCGCGCGAAAAGGCATCAACGTGAACTGCGTTGCGCCAGGGTTGACCGATACACCCATGCTTGCCGAGGTTAGCGAGGGTAACGAAAAGCTGATGGGAGCGATTATCCGGTCAATTCCACTTGGAAGAGTGGGAACCCCTGAGGAAGTGGCCAAAGCTGCTCTCTTCCTGGTTTCCTCCGATGCCGACTACATCACAGGCCAGACGCTCAGTGTCAATGGTGGCCTGAGCATGATCTAAAAAGCGATATCCGTGGCGGGTTAACCCGCCACGGATACGTGCCGCAACACTCATTGCTCAAGGTAACGCCCAGCCCTTATGATTACGCCAATCAGACAACCCTTTGAAGACTGGTCGGTCCCTCAATTGTCTTCCCTTTGTCATTGAGCCTTAGTCCAAGACCGCTGAACATGTTGAAGATCTCTTTAAAGAAATGGGATATTCCACCAACAGCAACGCGGTAAGCGTGAGGGCAACCTAGTCAGCCCGCATTGGCACGTCCAACAGCCGCCAGACATTGGAATCGACTGCCCAGGCAAGTACGATGCCAAGTGCTACCTCAATAAGCGAGAACACGGATATCCGCGTCTTCTCCCGCAACCACGTCAAAGGATACTCAAGCCAACGGGCCACGCTCATCACCCACCCTGAACCAAAAAGTAGCGCAATGCCAAAAATATGCATGACGGCCTCCTTTCTGAAGGCTACAGAACCACTTCGGTGTCCGGCACGGACATGGTCGCATCGAACACCGAAAGGTGCTCGCGCAGCTCAGCAAGGCGGTTAGGTACCACTAGGTACCAACTCCACTGGTCGTACGGTTCAGTCACCAATATCCCAGAATCCACAGGCACCTTCAGATAGTGACTCACAGTTGACTGAGCACGTCTCAAATGCGTCACGACATCGGAGACATATATGGTCGGCTCCCAAAACATTGCTCAACCAATCGTGACGCGAATCATACCGCTCAGTCAGATTGGAAAGCGCCACATTCTTGCGTTGCAGACATGGCAAAACTGCCACTCACATTCTGCTGCCATAGCAACCTTTTCAGCGAAACCTAACTCACCTCAGTATGACATGGCCCGACTGGCCTGTGATTTCGATACCACGCACAAGTACCCCAAGATGCCAAGTCAGGCACGCTCCAGCGAAGACCTGTCAACTGCTCGCTCGTTCATCAGTATTCTTGGCGAAATAGTGGTATCAGTGGCGACCGACGCAACTCGTCTCTAAGGCCAGCCTTTCTTTCGCTAAATAGGCATCGTCAAGGTACCCTGCAGCAGCAAAAAAACATAGAAATATCATATGGGCAGAGCGCACACCGGCCAGAAGCGACGCGATAACTTCGCAGAGCCACACAGACCTACATTGCGACAAGCGACCTCATACCGCGGAACAATCGCCCATGCTCAGATTTCTAA
>JAJYDM010000116.1 GCA_021777475.1 Actinomycetes bacterium
GTCGCTCATCTGGCAGTCTTCGATGAAGTTGCAGAAGTTGCGATCAAAGATGCAGAGGAGTTCTCAAAGCTTCTTTCGCAGTTCCTTCAAAACCCCGATGCGCCAAACGAACTAGTCGAAACCAAAAGAGACGGACGCAGATTCGCTTCGTTATTAAACTGGTTCCTCACCGCTAGGTCAACGCTATTACAAACGGCAATGACAGTCGATCCCAAAGCCCGCTACGCCTGGTTCGGCCCACCGATGAGCTTGGCCTCAATGTTAACCGCTCGGCTAATGGAAACTTGGGCGCACGGAATAGATATTCGAGACTCACTGGGAATACCCCCAAACGATTCTGAACGGCTCGCGCACGTCTGCTTCCTAGGGTATCGAACCAGGGCATTCAGCTTCACCAATAGGGGGCTCGCTCCTCCAGAAAACGACGTATTCATTGAGTTGACAAACCAGCGAGGTTTACTCAGTTACGGAAATCCAGGTGCGGAAAATAGAATTTCTGGGACGTCGTTGGACTTTGCGCTGGTTGTCACCCAGCGCCGACACCTCCTGGACACCTCACTAGTGGTCGAAGGGAAAGATGCATTAGAATGGATGCAAATCTCCCAGGCCTTCGCCGGACCTCCCGGCCCTGGGCGGCTTCCCAAATAGCCAAAAGCAGCTCATCGCCAGAAGTAATTATTGCAGTTCACATTTTTTAACCTTGGAATTGTCGTTCATATATCATCTAAACTAACTTAGGAAACCACCAAAAGTGAGTTTTTAATTGGCCGACCAGCTAGATCTAGTCTCAATTATCCAAAGGGCAAAATCCGGAGACGAAGCCGCCATGGAAGATATCTTCCGGCACTTTGCACCGCAGCTGCTGAGGTACCTCAAGGGGCGCAGGGTGATTGACCCAGAGGACATCGCTTCCGAAACTTGGTTGAGCGTAGTTAGTTCACTCTCAAAGTTCCAAGGCGACGGAAGTGACTTTCGAGCTTGGATTTTTTCCACCGCCCGACGTAGGATTATTGATAGCGCCAGACGAGCCAGTGTGCGACCCAAGCTGGAGCAAAGCACCAAAGCCGAATCGGCGACGCAGCCAAACGACCCAAGCTTTTCCCCGGGAGCGCGTTCCGAGGCCGATCAAGCGGTAGCGGATTTGGTGGAGTGTCTGACCGACCAACAACGGGACGTGGTATTACTTCGGGTCCTCGGTGGCTTTAGCGCTCTGGAAGTAGCCAAGATCATAGGGAGGTCGGAAGGAGCGGTAAGAGTGATTCAGCATAGGGCAATGAAAAAGATGGCCGAAAATATTCCTGACAAGAATGTAACGTTCGACGACATTACTGCGTTTCCAATAACGAAATGATCGAAGAACCCTTTAGCGAAGAGATCATAGAAGCACTCCTTGGTGGCGATTCGAATGTCGAAGCGCTGCCACCTGAGTTGCGCAGGATTAGTCAGCTGGTTTCGGCTGCTAATGCTCCGGCTGCTATGACCGAACTTGCGATGGAGGATACCGTGATGTCCGCCTTCCGCAGTGCTTGGGCTACTTCAGATCTAGGGGAAATACCCGAAAGGAAACGATCTATGATTTCTAAGTTCCTAAGCGCCAAGGTCGCACTAGCTGGGCTAGCCATTGCCCTAACCGGAGGCACTGCCGCCGCATTAACCGGCGTATTACCCGTCTCATTCAATAAGAGCACAAACCCATCGGTATCCTTAGCCCCCACAAGCCACCAGAATTCGACCAACTCGCAGGTGGGTTCGGATACCAAGGTGACCGATGGCGGTTCCGTTGCGGGCCACTCCCCCTCATCTACCGCTCTAAATCAGGGCTTAGCAAGCGGAAAGAGTTTGTACGGCTTGTGCAATGCATACTCCCATGTTTTTGCCACTACGACCACTACCGGAGCATCTGGGTCACAGTCCGGGACAAGCGGCACTCCTTTGACCGCCAATGCCTTTGTTGAGCTTGGTACTTTGGCAAAGTCCAAGGGCGATACGATAGGGCAGCTCTGTGCCACAGTTACTCAACCATCGGGGACCTCCTCTAACAGGCCTCTTGGTGCAGGTAATTCATCGGGTACATCAGGTAATGCATCGCCGGGTGTATCAGGACAAAATAGCCAAGTTGGGTTTCCACCGGCCTCAGGTAAGGGCATGGGCCAGAACGCTCCAGGGAAATCCCTAATGCCGAGTAACCCTTCTAGATCTGGGTCAGCTAGCTGACCCGTAAGGTAAGTCTGTATTTTATTTTCTCATTCGGAGGGCTTAACAAAGTCCTCCGAGTTTGCAATTAAAGCCTAGGCATTGAGGATCGGCTTGGGACTGGGCCGTTACCTTAGCTGAACCTAATTCCATGGCCCCAGCGCTCCTGAGATGGTTGATTCTTTTCAAAAGATTCAAGGTCAATCTTTGACCGAGAAATGCAAAGGTAAATTGATCTCGCAGCAGCAGGTCTTCGTTGAGGTGAACTACTTACGCAATGGGAAGATTAGGTCGACCTTTTCTATTTTTCCTATCCTATTTAAATTGTGGAAAAAGTCACCTAAGGAATCATTCTTCCATATCAGGGACTTTTGAACCGTTTCAAATCAATTCCACTTCAACCAAGCTTTCGCAATGACGAGGCAATCGACAACTGACATAACCGGGCCGAAGGCTTTCTAAATAGGTCTGGCCCGGTAACAACTCTGACTTTCAGAGCGGTATCCGGGCCAGAGGATCGAGTCGATCCTTAGTTAAGCTTCTGCCGATGCGAGAGCCAACTCTTCGTCGCTGACAAAACGTTCGTGGGCGGGTGCCATCTTGAAATAGTCCCTACCCTTTGCCCAGTAAATCGCAATAGGTATGAACCCAATTGCCAATGCCCCAAGCCCAACACCCAGAGTCGTTCCGTTCAACCCAGGAATACTCTTGATGAACATTGCCACCATGAATACCGCACCCACTAGCGGCCACAGACCCATAAATATGAAATTCCCAATGGACTTAAAGAGCTGTTTGCGATATAACACGACTACTGCAAAACCAGCGAGGGCATAGTAAACGGCAATCTGTAGTCCAATTGCGGAAATTGCATCGGTCATGATCGTCGACAGACTGCCGATGTAGTTCGATCCGATGAACAGTCCGAGCGATATCACTGCAACTACTATCGTCGCAACCGCCGGGGTCTTGTACTTCGGATGAACCGTCCCAAGTACCTTAGGAAGCGTGCCGTCTCTCCCCATAGCAAAGAGCGTCCTCGTTACCTGAATGATCGTAGTCTCAAGCGTTGCGACTGTTGATAGCACAACGGCAACCACGATAAGTCGGCCACCAAATCCGTGCCAGACAGTCTGCCCCAGGATATCGAGAACGTCTCCGGCGTTATTGGAGATCTGCTTGGAAGTCAGAACCATGTTGGTTCCGATGGTAAAGACCTCAAACAGGGCAAAGACAACAAGGACGCCAATGATTCCACCGATTCCAGGAGTGACCTTTGCCCCCTTAGTCTCTTCGTTCAAATTAGCAGTCACGTCCCAACCCCAGTAATAAAAGGCTGCGAGAAGCGCTCCGGCGAAAAATCCGGTAGATCCCCCAAAGACCGTTGGCGAAAGCCAATGCCATGAGAAGGTATGGGCATCGTGACCGTGAAGCAGCATCAAGACAGCAAAAAGCACCAAAAGAGCTAGTTCAATGGTCGACATAATAACTTGGACGGTCGCAGTGACCGTTACCCCCACAATTACCGCCAACACCATGAGCGCAAAAAACACCGATCCAAAGATCGTGACCGCAGTTACGTTATTAGCGAGTGAACTCGAAAAGAGTCCTAACGTCACTGAACCGGCCGGAAACGAACCGGCGACCATGAAGATAAGTGCCGAGACTACTAACGCCCAGCCAGCGATATAACCGAGCACAGGGTGTAGTGCCCTTCGCACCCAACTATAGCTCGCCCCAGAATTTGCTTCTACGCGTCCCAAATAGTTGAAGGCCCACACGATTCCAAACATCGCAATGCCGCAATATAAAAGCGCCGCTGGCCCTCCAAATGCCACCGCTCCGTAAAGTGCCGCCGTCGTGGCCGCTATCGAATAAGCGGGAGCAACTCCAGCAACCCCCATAACCGCAGACTCGAATAGGGACAACGCCCCAGTTTTGAGCTTGCCTTCGCCAGACCTAATGGAAGCACTACCTCCATCGTTTGAATCCAACTTCTCCCCCTTTTCATGTGAATTGCGCCACAATTTCAACTGATTATAAGCTTCATTTACCATTTGTGCCACGGATTTCGAAATAAGCTGACGTTTTTAGATCAAGACTTTCGAATAAAGCAATTTTTCCAAACTTGTATGCACAAATTGCATAATACAAAAGGGGCCTTCCGATAGGAAAGGCCCCTTTGAACAGGGTATATGACGCAATACTTGCTAAGACAGCAACAAAAAATTATTTATCTTTGAGCGGCTCAGTACCCTTAGCTGCGTAATGCTCATTTAGGTATTTCTCGCCTTCGTCACAAAGGATCGTTACGACCGTTGCCCCAGCGGGGAGGCTCGCTCTCACCTTCCTTGCAACCACTAAGTTTGCACCCGAGGAAGGTCCGACGAACATTCCGTGCTCCTTAGCCAACCACCTCATCTCCGATATCGATTCCTCGCTGCCCACCGGCTCCATTTGGTCGACGATATGGCCATGACGCGCGAATATGCCCGGCACAAATCCATCAGAGATGCCCTCGATCTGGTGATGGCCTATTTCGCCGCACAGAATCGTGCAGGACTCGTTAGGCTCCACGCCAACTAGCTTGACGTCTTTGTTCACTTCTCTAAATGCCTGCCCCACTCCTACCAACGTGCCGCCGGTGCCAACTCCCATCACAAAGGCATCAGGAACTCTTCCGGATGGGAGTTGCTCGAGTATCTCTGGACCTAGCCAGGTTCTATTTTCTTCGACATTCCAATCAGAATCGAACTGAGATGGGGCAAAATAGCCAGGCTGTTCACCCAACTCCCGAGCCTTTGCCAGGGCCTGGTTGACATGAAAGAACCCTATCTCCATAACCTCTGCACCAAAAGACCTTGAGATGGCCACGCGCGCTGATGAAAGCCCCCCTGGCATCACTACCAGCATCTTGTAGCCCTTGACTGCGGCCACCATACTCATGGCATTGCCGGTATTGCCGCTGCTGGCCTCGACGATTGTCATGCCCTTTACTAATTGTCCCTCGGCTTCTGCCCTCTCGATTATGTACTTTGCAA
>JAJYDM010000117.1 GCA_021777475.1 Actinomycetes bacterium
AGCCTAGTGCTCACCCAGATGTCGGCACAAGGGTCAGATGTTACCGGGTTACAGCTTGAGATCTGACCAGGTAACGACACTGGGGCCGCTTTGAGCTCCAGGTCTGGCTGATCGATGGCAAATATAGAGGAGACATCTCCTGCAGATGACGAGGATGGTATTGCAGTAATCTTTTTTGCTTGGCTAGTTGAAATTGAGCATGTTCCACAGGCCCATTCAATTTTAGGCGGAGACAGCTGTGTGCGAATATCTCCGCTTTGGCTTAAACGTCAGAGCTCCACTTTCGTATTAGCGAATTTTGACGATGCGCGTTTGGCCGGAATCAAGGGATGAGGTTAGAGCCACTTTGAAAGCTAGGTTCTGCGAATTATCAATCTCTCATGCGATCGTTTGAAGCTCCCTGATGGCCAGCGAAATCAGAGTCATTTCGTCGCCTTGGTGCTTTCTTATCGCGTCGAGAATTGTGCCAAGTTTCGTCAATATCTGCTGATTCCTATTCTCCCATGCCGCGAATGCGGTCTTAAGATCTGCTTTTCCACCATTTTCTATTAGCGAAAGGCAGATCCTTAGGTGCCAGTTCCGCAGATCGGATCGAATTCCGTTGATGAGCCAAGATGTCCAACGGTTTCCTGCTGAAGCACTGGCAAGAATCCGGTTGATCTCAGTAATGCGGGCAGTTTGATCGATGTCTTCAAAAAGGTTCACCACGTCATTCAAATCGGCGCCAGTCCTATTGCTGACCTCGTAAACTTCAAGCAACCTGGGCGCTTCTTGGACGGCCGTTAGTTGATTCTCCAGCTGTGATGGAGGTGTTGCGTTAGTGGATCGTTCCGGTAAATCGCCAATTTTGCTGTGTGGGTGGGTAGTCGTTTCGGCAGATTCGAATAGAGCAGACAGAACGTTCCTATCTCTATCGATGACCTCGCTAGGAGCTGATTTCTGGGAGCGGGCGAGATAATTCCTGGCCAGCGTGTCAATCACCCCCGCCAACGACTTGTGGTAGGTGGTGGCATCGACGGACGTGTCAGTGTCCAATTGATCAATTCGGCTCCAGATCCCAAGCGCATCGGTTACTTTGCAGGCCATCCAAAATGCTTCGGTTACTTCCCCTAACGAATGGTTAAGCTCCCCAGCTGTCTCGTGGGCCCAGGCAATGCCCATTCGATCGACGACCTGACCAGCGAGAATCGTTGCCGTCAAAGCTCGATAAAGTGGATGCCGCTCTACGACTGCTTCAAAGCGGCTGATTACCGAAGCGGGGAAGTACTCGTGGGTCAGCTCAGACAGTGTTGGATCAAAAATGGAGATTTCAGCCTCCAGCCTTTCAGCCAGCTCCGACTTGGTATAGGATTGCAAAACTGCAAGCTCCGGACGGGTGAGTCCGGCTTGTACCGATCGCCGCTTGGCGAACTCATCCGCATCAGGAAGGAAGTCAGCTTCCCGGTCGAATCCGGTGGAGGTCTCCCAGTACTCGATCAGCGCCTCAAGCGCATCTAGGTCCTTTTCGCTGGTCTGAAATGCCCGATCAAGTGCCACGACGCTGGCCTCAACCTGGCGCAAGACCCTGGTGACCGCCTCATCGCTGGCCCCGGTAAGCACCGCATCTCTTTCGGAACTGTCCATAAGCTGGTCTTGGATTGCTAGGTCCAGCAAGATTTTCAGATTTACCTCATAGTCCGACATGGCGACGCCGCCAGCATTGTCGATGAAATCAGTGTTAATCCTGCCGCCACGGCGCGCGTAGGCGATCCTCGCCCGTTGAGAAACGGCTAGATTGGCACCTTCGGCGATTACCCTGGCTCTGACCTTATCTGCGGTGATCCTAACAGAATCATTGTCACTATCGCCGATTTCGTCGTCGGACTCCTCCTTGCCCTTGATGTAGGTGCCAATTCCACCGAACCAGATCAAATCGACGCTTGCCGAGAGAATAGCCAAAATGAGCTGCGGAGGAGTGAGCGAATCGCTCGTAAGTCCGAATTCGGCGCGGACTTCATTGCTGAGCGGAATCTCCTTCATACTTCTCGACCATACTCCGCCACCTTCTGAGAGAGCCTTTGGATCGTAGTCCGCCCAAGAGGATGCTGTTAGGCGAGCAAGCCGTTGCCTTTCTTCAAATGCCACGGCAGGATCTGGGTCTGGATCAAGGAATATGTCGCGGTGGTCGAAGGCGGCAACCAATCTGATGTGTTTGCTCCGCAGCATTCCATTGCCAAAAATATCGCCCGACATATCGCCCACGCCCACAACACGCAAAGGCTCCGTGTCCACGTCAATACCCAGACCTCTGAAATGGCGCTCAACTGACGACCATGCGCCCCGGGCGGTGATTGCAAGCGCCTTGTGATCGTAACCATGGGATCCGCCGGAAGCAAACGCATCGCCAAGCCAAAAACCCCGCTGGAGACTTATGGCGTTGGCCAGATCGGAAAAACCTGCTGTTCCTTTGTCTGCCGCCACCACCAAATAGTGATCGTCACCGTCGAGTGGCAAGATTCCCCGAGGGGTTATCACCTTTCCTTGAACGACGTTGTCTGTCACGTCGAGAAGTGAGGCAATGAAGCTTTTATAAGCCGCCTCAATCTGTGGTGGCACGAGTTTGGCGCCATTTCGGACCACGAATCCCCCCTTGGCCCCGGTCGGTACGATAATGGCGTTCTTTTTGATCTGAGCCTGTGCCAAGTCATAAATTTCAGTTCGGAAGTCTTCAATCCGTTCGCTCCAGCGAATTCCTCCCCGGGCTACTTTCCCAGCCCGAAGGTGTATCCCGATCACGTCTTTACCGTAGACAAATGTCTCACGCATCGAGTGAGGGAGAATGACACCCTCCTTGGCCGTTGGGGCGAACTTCAACACGATTGCGTCTTTTGACCCTCCCGGTGTTCCTTCCACGTAATAGTTCGTTCTTGCCGTGTCATCGATAAGCTCAAGATAGCCACGGAGAATCTGGTCGTGGGTAAAACTAGTTACGGCCTGCAATTTTTCCAGAACTTTGGCGCGTTCCCTTTCCTTTTCGCCTGGTCTGTCTGCAGTGGCTGGATTGAACCGGGCATTGAAGTAGTTTACTAAAGACCTTGTGACAGACGGGAATGCGAATAGAGTCTGGTCGAGTTCTTCTGCGGAAAATGAAGTATTCAGTTGTAGGCGATAATGCCGGTAAGCCCTTAGCAGTGCAACGTCTACCCATGCCAACTTGGCGACCACGATAAGACGATTGAGCAAATCGACTTCGGCCCTGGCGCTGTCGACGGCGGTGAGTGCCTCAGCAACTCTTTGGCCGTCAGCGAGAATGTCAAAATCCAGGGGGCTCTCGCTTTGTCCTGTCCATCGGAGTTCTATGTCGTCAAGATGGATCAGCGTGGAGTTCTCGCCATTTGGCAAAAAAGTGGTGGTCGTGTCCTCTACAACCGCGAAGCCGAAGCTATCGAAAATATGAACAAGACTACTGAGTTCAGCGCCCTTCGCCCCGTATCGCTTGAGGCGGATGTTGCCGGGCTCAGTGACGTTTGCCGAGGCAAAGACGAGCCTGTGGATCGAGTTCAAGTCCGAGTCGCTTCGCACTTCAATTCCGGGAATGTTTCCACCCAGCACCTGCGGTTCAGATGCTTCGCCCCGAAGTGAGGATTCAACAACTGCTATCTGTACCTGGTCAAATGCCGCGTCATCTGCCGAGGTGCGCTCAAGATAACCGGCATGGGCTCGTTCTAGAAAGCCGTGTACTTCCGGTGCATCCGGAGCTTTCCCAAGGAATGAGGCAAATTGTTCGATCCATGAAGGATCGCAATGGTAATCAGTCACTGAGGTTGATCCTTGAACTAGAGGCTGTTGGCACTTCTACGAGTCCGCTCGGAAGATGTGGTGTGAAACTGCGTGTTCAAGTGAACGATTGATCCTGGCAAAAACGTTATCTACTGGAACCAATGTCCGGGCCATCTTCCTCATTTGTCGCTTTTGGAGATTCTATCAAATCTGCTTGCACAGCTTTGGTGGAAGAGTGTGGCCGACCTACGACAGCATCTGACATCGGAAAGATTTCGCATGCTTTTTGTGGCGGATGGGGTCTTGCCCGTAACCTCCATAGGTAGCCGATTGGCTTGAATTGTTTCGTGCATGTTAAATCTTCGCGGATGACTCGAACCCTCTGGAACACCGGTGCTTCATGTGCTAGTAAGGTGTGCCGGTGGCATTGTTCTGACGCTATAGACGTGATGAAATCGCTGTGCAATCTGTCCAGGTTGGGATAACCCGGAAGGTGGCGCAGATGCTTGATCTCGTTGAATTGTGATTCCCGCGATAGCAGAGACGATGCACCTAAGGGCTATGGGCATTGGTTCTGAAAGGTTTACTTATGCATTTCAACACTGGCGATACCGCCTGGGTTCTGGCTAGCAGCGCCCTTGTACTGTTTATGACTCCCGGTCTGGCGTTCTTCTATGGCGGGATGGTCAGGTCCAAGAATGTTCTTGGCATGCTCATGCAGAACTACGTGACAATGGCGGTAGTCAGTATCGTTTGGGTGTTTGTGACCTACAGCCTCGCTTTTGGGCCAGACTGGGGTGGATTTGGAATTATAGGTACCCTTCATTTCTTCGGGCTCGCCCATATTAATCAACAGGTGCCGGGATTCGTGGGCGCAAAAGCTCAGACGATTCCACCCGTCGTCTTTGTGATCTTCCAGATGATGTTTGCAATCATCACGCCTGCCATTATTACCGGATCCACCGCCGATCGGCTGAAATTGAGCGCGTTCATTGTGTTCATTTGCGCGTGGTCGGTGCTCGTGTATGCTCCAATTGCCCACTGGGTATTTTCTCCTAACGGTTGGCTCGCGAAGATGGGCGTGGAGGACTTTGCTGGAGGTTCAGTGGTCGAGATGAATTGCGGTATTGCTGGCGTGGCTGTCGCAATGGTGGTTGGGCGTCGTCGTGGGTGGCCAAAGGACTCCATGTCGCCGCACAACGTTCCTCTTGCCCTGATTGGAGCGGGCATACTCTGGTTTGGGTGGTTTGGCTTCAATGCCGGCTCGGCCTTAGGGGCTAACCTGCTGTCAGCAAATGCGTTTATCAACACTAATACCGCCGGTGCGGCCGCGCTGTTGGCATGGATAATCGGTGAAAAAATCAGGACCGGTAAGTCGACTACGCTGGGTGCGGTTTCCGGGGCTGTCGCCGGTTTGGTGGCGATTACCCCGGCTTGTGGATTCGTAAACATCTGGGGCG
>JAJYDM010000027.1 GCA_021777475.1 Actinomycetes bacterium
TTTGCCGCCATCAGCAAGGTGGGTGTTCTCAATAGGATACGCCTGCGCCGCCCGGAGAAGGAGGCATATAGAAAAAGCTAAGCCAACTCTGAAGTTAAGACGGCGTAGGCCCGGCAAAGTTGCATAGACTCGCACCATCAGTCGGGCTTACCTTCTAAGACCATCGTCTGGGCTGACCTCTCCACCAACGGTGGATTCGAGATGACCCAAGCCGGCAGGTGGCGTAAGAAAAGAACTGTGGTGGGAACCGATGGCAATGCGAGGTAATAACCGACGTAGTATCGGGACTCAACATTTGAACAAGACCTGACTAATGACGTTATCGGGATTGTCACCGTTTTCTTTTCACGGTTAAATGGGTCCCGAAGCAAAAAGGACCGCCGCGTTTTAAAACAGCTTCGCCAAGTGACAAAAGAGGTGGATCTGTGACCCAGCTGTCCCACTTGCAAGACAAAGTCAATTAAGCAACGATTTCCTGGATGTGAAGGTCCTTGACGCAGCGAAAGCACTAAAAATGCAAAATGGCACATGCCGATGTTGGAGGTGCCAACCAAAGGACCGTCAGTGTGGCCCCCACCAGCTAAATGTGCCCTAATCCACTTTGCGGGTACCTCCCAAAAGTCGACCACAATGTTGGGTATGGGTTTTTCTGTTCCAATGCCAGCAAGGATTTCAACTAAAAGGGTGAAGTGGACCATGTCGTTCCCAACAGCTCACCTGCGGGAATCGACGATTCGGAGATCGAGCGGCTCACCCGCTGTACGCAGGTTCGAAAAATTCTTGACAACAGCTTCTAACTCCACCAGGAAAGCCGAGGGGAAAGACCAAAGCTCCGCTCGAAGTTGGACCAGAAGTAAACCACTTCGTCAAAAGGATAAAGAGCAGGAAAAGCCCGAGATTCTTAGAGCCCGGTCAACATAGATAAGACCCTGGAGACCTAGCTGTTGAAGAGCAGAAGAGAGCGACGCCTAGCAATGCCCAGGTTCTCTGGAGTGGGCAGCCGGGGCAATCACACCTCAATGCCCTGGGGACGGTTCCCTGTGGAGGTGTCAGAGCCTCGCTATCAATTCACGGGTCAGTTCTGCGACTTTTTCAGGTCGTTGCAGGTGCACTCCGTGGCTCGTATTTCTGATGATCCTTAGCTCCGAATTGGGAATGCTATCAGTGAGAAACTTGGCACCTTTCAAATGTCTTTCCGCGGCGTCTTCTGATCGTGCAATGATGGTAGGAACGGCTATTTTGGCCGGATCGAGCACCGGTGAAAGATTTGCCATAGAGGTCATTTCAGATACCATGGTTATCCCTTCCGATTCTCTTTGGCGTTTGGTCGCCGGAGGCAGCCTATTCCAGTTTTTCTCTCCGATTTGGAAGATCATGAAGCGCCTTGCCTGCTGCCTGGCCCATTCGGGATCGATTTCCTCTTCTGGGTCGGTTAGGGTGTCGGTCGACGTTGACCAGTTATGAAACCAGGAGAGCGGGCTTTCGAATGAGATAATTCCCAGGAGATTGTCAATTTGGCGCTCTGCTGCCAGCAAGGCAAGTGTGCCACCATAAGAGTGTCCGAATATCACAGTCGGCTTCTGGGCAACTACTTCGGTAAGATCTTGGAGATGGATTTGCCAGCTGACTTTGCGTGGAACTCCATTCTCGTCGAGGAACGGCGAAGAGGCATACCCACGCCTGTCGTATGAGATGACCTCGTATTCACTGAGGTGTTTTGCTGACCTTTTGAACGAAGACGACCGGTCTATCGTGCCATGAACCATCAGTATTCTTGGCCAACTTGTACGTGCTGGTACAGGCGACAGTGGCACCGTCGTGAGTGTCGGTAGGTCAAGATGGGTAACTAATAGTCTATTGGGTATTGCCCGTCGATGTTGGAGCACGTCTTTCACCCGTGTGTCCAATGCCTGACTGTTGCCTTTCCGTCGCCGTCGACGCGGGAGGCGTTGTGAGGACGTTCTCTGAAGAAGCGCGTCATCGATTTGATGACGGCGGGTGGGGAACTTTGGCCAAGTGACATCGCACCTCCAAGTTGAAAAATCTGGTCGTCTGAGTGAAACACCCATTATCCATGGTAGCTGTCGCCTTAATCCTAGAGCGGGGTATCGCAAGTGATGATTTCGATTATTAACAATTGAACGGACGCTTGCGGTAACTAATATTTGAGTTCGCGCCAGAGAATTTAGGAGTTTTTAACAATGGTCTTACTAGCCTGTTATATCGGCTCAAATACTCTAAAAAGGTAGGTTACGTCTAAGCTCATGGCGAATAATAGGTCGTTAACTTATGGGGCATTTGGCCCTAATGCATGGCTCGTGGATGAAATGTACGAGCAGTTCTTGAATGATCCTGATTCAGTCACGCCAAGCTGGCAAGAGTTTTTTGCAGATTACAAGCCGATTTCTGAACAAGTTGCTCAAGCCAATGAGGATGTAATTGAAACTAGTGCTCAAGTGGCAGTTTCGGTGACGAATTCTAGCGGGCAGGTGGGTGCTGATACGGAGTCAAGCATTCAAACGACTTCGAAGGAGGCGTTGCCAGCAGAAAAGAGCCTTGTAAACGGAACTACTTTGGCGGTTCCGGCCGCAACTCCGACTCGAATGGCCGCGCCGGTCGAGGGGGCCACCGTTCTTCGGGGTGCATCTTCCAAAATCGTCGTTAACATGGAGGCTTCTCTTAGGGTGCCGACTGCCACGTCGGTACGCACAATCCCGGCAAAGCTGCTTGAAGTCAACCGGACGCTGATCAATAACCAGCTTGCCAGGGTTCGCGGTGGAAAGGTTAGTTTTACGCACCTGATCGGATATGCGATTGTGCAGGCGATGAAGGCAGTGCCGGTGATGAACTCGATCTTCGTGGAAGATGCCGACGGAAAAGGTAATCCGGGTGTGATCAGGTCCAAGTCAATCAACCTGGGCATCGCAGTTGACGTTGAGAAGTCCGACGGCAGTAGGAGCCTTTATGTTCCCGTGATCAAGGGCGCGGAATCTCAAAGCTTCGCCCAGTTTCTCAATTCTTACGAGGATCTGATTAGAAAGGTGCGCACAAACAAGCTCTCACCAGACGACTTTGCAGGCGCTACCGCTTCATTGACCAACCCCGGCACTATCGGAACCGAGCACTCTATCCCGAGACTAATGGCCGGTCAAGGGGTCATTATTGGAGTTGGTTCCCTTGGATATTCTGCTGAGCTGGCATCGGCCGACCCAACTGTACTGGCAGAATTTGGCGTTTCGAAATCGGTGACGATTACTTCAACCTACGACCACAGGGTGATCCAGGGGGCGGAGTCGGGTCTCTTTCTGGCTCGAATTTATGAGCTTCTTATCGGAAAGCATGATTTTTACGAGGATGTGTTCAACTCTGTGGGTGTGGTCCTACGGCCTATGGCGTGGCAGCAGGATACACAAAGCGGAGACTCGGAGTCTTCTAAGGCCGCTAAGCAGGTCCGGATACAAACTCTGATCAACAACTATCGGGTTCGTGGTCATCTTATGGCGGACCTGGATCCTCTTGGGATACTGATGCCGACCTTTCCTGCGGAGCTGGATCCTCTCACCTACGGTTTGAGTGTATGGGACCTGGACCGGATGTTTTTTACAGACGGTTTTGCTGGCAAGGAAAGGATGACCCTGTCGAGAATCATGGCAGTGTTGCGCGATTCATATTGCGGGACCATCGGTTACGAGTATATGCATATCCAGGACCCTGTACAGAAGAAGTGGATTCAAGGTCAAGTGGAGGGTGTTACCGGCGCACTTGACTCCGATGAGAAGCGTCATTTGCTCTCTAGGCTGAATGCAGCGGAGGCCTTTGAGAAGTTCCTACACACCCGTTACATTGGTCAGAAGCGGTTTGGTCTCGAAGGCGCGGAGTCAGCTGTTGCGTTCGTTGATGAGGTGCTGCAAAAGGCCGCTGACTCAGATTTCGAAGAGTCTGTGATAGGGATGGCCCACAGAGGGCGTCTAAACATACTTGCCAACATTGTGGGTAAGTCGTATGGGCAGATCTTCAAGGAGTTCGAGGGGAACCTTGACCCAAATACCGTTCAGGGGTCAGGGGATGTCAAATATCACAAGGGAGCCGTTGGGCGATTTGTCGCTCGGTCCGGAAATGAATTGACCGTAAGTCTGGCATCAAACCCATCCCATCTCGAGGCGGTCAATCCTGTGGTGGAGGGAATGGTCCGCGCCAAACAGGATATCCTTCGGGACAGGGTTACCTTTCCTGTTCTTCCCATCCTGATTCACGGAGATGCCGCATTTGCCGGTCAGGGCGTAGTCGCTGAGACACTAAATCTGTCGCAACTTAGCGGCTATCGGACCGGGGGAACTATCCATTTGGTGATAAATAACCAAGTTGGATTTACCACAAATCCGGAACAGGCCCGATCGAGCACATACGCCACTGACGTGGCCAAAATGATTCAAGCTCCGATTCTTCATGTAAATGGAGACGATCCTGAAGCTGTGGTGCGGGTTGCCAGGTTGGCCTTTGATTTTCGCCAGGAATTTAAAAAAGATGTCGTGATAGACATGGTCTGTTATCGCAGATTTGGCCATAATGAAGGTGATGAGCCAAGCTACACCCAACCGAGGATGTATCAGGTCATCGAGTCCCGAAGGTCGGTGCGTAAACTCTACACCGAGTCGCTCATCTCACGCGGGGATCTTACGGTCGAGGGGGCGGAAAAGGCGCTTGACGATTTTCTCGACAGGCTTCAAGTCGCACTGGATGAAACGAGATCTCAGTCGGCCCCCAATCCAACCAGCATTCCTCCTGCCCCATTGAACAACGTGCCCCTGGAAAGAGTGGCGACTGGAGTTTCGAGGGATTCGTTGCAGAAACTCTCTGATCAACTGCACACGTGGCCTGAGGGATTCACCGTTCATCCAAAGCTCCTGCGTCAGATGGAAAGCCGCAAGGCGCAGTTTGACGCTGGCCAAATTGACTGGAGCTTGGGAGAGGCGTTTGCCTTTGGAACACTGTTGCTCGATGGAGTGGATATACGTTTTTCCGGTCAGGACTCCAGAAGAGGTACCTTTAGCCATAGGCATGCCGCCTTGATTGATT
Source organism: Actinomycetes bacterium (assembly GCA_021777475.1). Taxonomy (GTDB): domain Bacteria; phylum Actinomycetota; class Acidimicrobiia; order Acidimicrobiales; family Acidimicrobiaceae; genus SCQM01. The sequence goes on from JAJYDM010000027.1 coordinate 5,077, forward strand.
ATAAGACCGGCAGCGATTACCTGCCTCTTGAGGCCTTGGCGGGTGCTGAAACGCAGTCAGGAAAATCCGTAGGCCGCTTCATGATCTACGACTCACTCTTGTCAGAGTATGCGGCCCTTGGGTTTGAATACGGGTATTCCGTTGTGCGCAAAGACTCTCTTACCTGTTGGGAAGCCCAATTTGGAGATTTTTCCAACGGTGCTCAGATCATCATCGACCAGTTCCTCGTGGCTGCGGAAGATAAGTGGGACCAGAGATCAGGCCTTGTAATGTTGCTGCCTCATGGCTACGAGGGTCAGGGGCCGGAGCATTCGTCGGGGCGCATCGAGAGATTCCTACAACTTTGTGCAGGTTCCAATATCGCGGTGGCCAATCCGACCACCTCTGCCCAGTTTTTCCATCTTCTTCGTGCGCAGGTTGCCAGGGTGCACCAGCGGCCTCTTGTGGTATTCACGCCCAAGTCATTGCTCAGGGCACGTCAGTCCCGTTCCAGCGTAGAGGAGCTGATTTCGGGGTACTTTAAAGAGGTCTTGGATGATCCATTGGTTACAGCTGGCGGTGCAAAGATAGATCCCACCGATGTGAGGCGATTGGTTCTTTGCTCCGGCAAGGTTGCCTATGACGCACTTGCAAAGCGGGATGCAATCATCGACGGCAATGAACCAGGTGAGATCTCAGCGGTGGTGAGGATTGAGCAGCTGTATCCGTGGCCGATCAATGAGTTGAATGCCATCTTTGCGAAATACACCGCCGTCAAAGAGGTGGTATGGCTTCAGGAGGAGCCCGAGAATATGGGAGGCTGGAACTTCAGCCATGGGCAGCTTCATGCTCTTTTGCGGGAGGATTTCGTTCTACGGCACGTGTCACGTGTGCCAGCAGGTTCACCGGCAACGGGATCGGCGGCAATGCATGCCCTGGAACTTCAAGACCTCCTATACAGGGCGCTGACGCTGACCGTCGACGCTGTCCGACCATCTGGTGATCACTAGCAGGAGGCGAAGCTGGCAGATATATTCGGTCATGCGGATATATCCGGTTATCCATTGGCGGCTCTGTGCAATTTGCAAGGGGAGACAGCTAGGCTTTTATAAAAAAGCCAGCTGAATTCGGAATTGTTTGGTCAGTGTTGCTCCGGGCGAAGTGTCTTGTGCGCAGTTGATTGTGGAGCGATTGGTGCGGTGTGCTGTCGCTGATGATTATGTAGGATCTGTCGCTTATGAGGTGGTGTCGTGAGCCACTTGATCCGGCGGGATTTCAGGCAAATTAGGTTTTGGAGAGAGCTTTTGATCATCCACATTTGCGACATTGAGCTTCTAATCTTCAAAGGTTGAGATCCATGAGAGTCGCTACTTGGAATGTAAATTCACTCAACGCGAGAATGCCCCGTTTTCTAGCATGGATTAAAGAGACTGGGCCCGATGTGGTGTGCATTCAAGAAACGAAGCTGAGGCCCGACGTGTTTCCCCATCTTGAACTGGAGCAACTTGGATATGAGGCTGCACATTTCGGACAAGGCCAGTGGAATGGCGTAGCCGTGATATCAAGAGTTGGCCTGACAGATCCAATAATTGGTATTGAAGGAGCGGATGGGGTATCGGAGGAGGCGCGAGCAATCACAGTCAACTGCGGTGGTGTTGGCATCATGAGTGTCTATGTGCCAAATGGACGATCTCTCGACAGTGACCACTATTCCTACAAGCTGAAGTGGTTGATGGAATTGAGAAATCACCTAGAAAACAATTTCAGTCCGACTGATAACGTCATCGTTGGCGGGGATTTTAATATTGCGCCCACGGACAAAGATGTCTGGTCTGTGGAAGCCATGATCGGCAATACACACGTCTCCGAGCCAGAAAGGCGGGCGCTCCAAAACTTGATTGACTGGGGGTTGACCGATTCGTTGAGGCACTTTTATGACGAGGATGGAATCTTCACCTGGTGGGATCACCGGGGCGGCGCGTTCCATAAGAGGCAGGGATTGAGGATTGATTACCTCTTAGTGTCCAAACCTATCGAGTCGCACCTGAACTGGGCGTTGGTGGATAGAAACGCACGAAAGGGTGACAAGCCGTCAGATCACGCTCCAGTTGTAGTTGACTTTTCGATGCCGTAGCTGACTGGCACAATGGTTAGGAGGAATTAAATGTCGCAAGACAGTGATATTGAGAATGAAATGATGGCCAGGGGGTTGTGGGCTGAAAAGTTCGTTGAGTTTCAGTCTGACAGGGAGAATCCGCGTCGTGTGGCTTTTGCCCGAGTTGGAAACGCAACGAGGAGGGTCATCGATCGCCTAGTGGCAACTATGGCAACCAATGAAGAGCTTGGAAGTATCGCTAATGAGATCGAGGGCGTCGCCACTGCGCTCGAGCGTTACCCGATGGGAAGGACTTATGAAGGATTCGCCGAGGCGGCAAATGCCGGTTCTCCTGGCGGTTTCTTCGATCATTCACCCGTTTCCGGTGTAGCAAATCCGATTGCTCCTCCACTTCAGTTTGAGATTCCTGATGTGGGCGGGTCTGGCGAGCGAAGGATCCTAGGGCGGGCCAATTTCGGTTCAGCATATGAGGGTCCACCTGGATGCGTTCATGGAGGTTACCTAGCTGCTGCCTTCGACGAGCTACTTGGACGAGCACAGTCCCTTAGTGGCAATCCCGGAATGACAGCAAATCTGAACATCAATTATCGCAAGCCGACTCCCCTCAAGTGCGATCTTGAGTTCGAAGGGGTTTTGTGGAAGATCGATGGCCGTAAGGTCTATACAAGAGGTACGTGCAAATACAACGGGATTGTCACCGCCGAGGCAGACGCACTGTTCGTCAGTATAAACTTCGAGAAACTCGCGGAGTTGGCCCGCTTACAGCGCCGCCTCTAACTCGTCAGCCTGGTCCAGTAAGGTCCGGGTATTCTTGAACTGGTGTAACAAGAGGAGTAACGGGTGTGAGGGTAAAGGATCAGATCGCTCAGATCTCCGCCGTCATGGTCGTGGGCAGGGGTTCTGGGAAGCTTGATCGTTCGGCTATCCTGGCGAGAATCGACGGCCATATTGGTCTATTTGGTTGCTGTTGCGACGCATTGTAGGAGTTCAGTACCAAATTTTGAGGCTTTGATACGGCCGATTCCGGCGATTTGCGACAGGGCTTCGAGGTTATCAGGCCGCTTCACGGCTACCGACTCCAGGGCGTGGTCATGGAGTATGATATGGGCCGGAACACCAAGTTCCTTGGATTTCCGTGAACGCCACAGCCGAAGTGACGACAGGATCAGCTGCTGCACTGCAGTCAGTCGCCTCTGTTCTTTCGGGGTCTCATCAAGGTTGCGTCTTGCCTTTTTAATTGCGCTCAAAGCATGCTCTGAAGTTGCTACATGACCTGAAATTCTGTGTATCTCGTCCTGGATCGTTGCCAAATATGGTGATGGCTCACGCTTCAGGTTCCTGTCGTTGAAGCTGCGTTCTCTTGCCCAGGTCAGGGTTACATTCATCTTGGCTCGCGTTATCGCCACATACAGCAACCTCTGCTCCTCAAGCATTGCTTCTCTTGACTGGGCTCTGGCGATTGGCACCAAACCGTCCTCCATACCCACAATGAACACGGTTCGCCACTCGAGCCCCTTAGCTTTGTGGAATGTCGTCAGGACGACCGAATCCCGCAAACTTTCGTCTGTGGCACTCTGGGCCTCAGTCTTGAGCCATTGGGCCAGAGACCGGGAGTCCCCATCGGGGACGTTTGAGAGAAACTCTCGCGACAGCTCCAGGAAAAGGTTCAGGTTGTCTGATGCGGAACCGGTTTCGGGGTAACTTTGGATTGATTGGTTGACGACTCCTTCCAGCCAGGAAAAGAGCGAACTTCCCCGAAGACGAGAGTCCTCACGTTCCAAACTTTTCACGAGAGTCCTAACTTCGCTTTGAAGTAGGTAACGTGTCTCGCCAGCCAGGAAAGTTGGGATCGCGAGGTCTTTAAAAATCTTCTGAAACGGCACAAGCTGCGCATTGGTTCTTGCCAGGACGGCAATGTCGCTCCAACTTGTCTTGGGCTGGTGGGAAAGTTTTGCCAAACGCGCCACGGAATGGGCCTCGGCGCGACTGTCGCTGAAGGTCCTTATAGAAGGGATTGGTCCGTCGGGAAGATGTGGAATCAGCTGGGTGTCAATTTTGGAGGTGTTGTGATTTCCTTTGAGGACGCTTTGGGCCAAAGAGAGAATCTGAGGAGTTGATCGGTAGTTATGTGAAAGAACAACTGTTTTTGCATTTCGATAGCGGGTTGGAAGGGCTGTTATCAGTGTAGGGTCGGCTCCGTTCCAGGAATATATCGCTTGATTTGGATCACCCACGACGCAAAGGTCAGTCCGCTCTCCCAAAAGGGCGCTGACGAGGTTCATTTGAACCGCGTTTATGTCCTGGTACTCGTCTATATAGAGGTGGCGCATCCTGTACATCTCTGACGTAGAGAACTGATGATCTGTCAGGAGCACCTTGGTGGCCCAAATAATAAGGTCGTCGTAGTCGAGTTTTCTAAGCTTCGACTTGAGTTGCTCGTATTTTGAGAAGATTTCGGCCATTTCGGTGGGGGTGAGTGCAAGGTTGCGGTCTTGAGCCACAACGGCATTCGCATACGTTTGTGGCGTGAGTCCCCGTGCTTTTGCCCATTCAATTTCAGCGATTGCCGAGGAGATAAGTGATTTTCTGGCCACCTCCTTTTCCGTTTGCCAGCCGCTCTTGTCTGACTTCGACCCAAACTTGAGTCCATTAGTGACCGATCCAAGCGAAGAGACCACGTCGGAGACAATCTTGAATTTAGAATCAATCAGCTCATAGGGGATCAATTCTTTTGACTCCCAGTATCGCTGCAATATGCGCAGTGCGGCTGCATGAAACGTATATGCTTCGATCTGGTCCCGCATTTTTAGGGCATGCAGGCGCTGTTTGAGCTCAGTGGCGGCCTTCTTTGTGAATGTCACTGCCAATGTATGCCGTGCGTCGGCGTCACCCGTGGCAATCCTGTAGGCGATTCGGCGAGTGAGAACCCGAGTTTTCCCGGAACCCGCTCCAGCGATGATGATTAGCGGATGCTCTTTCGCTGTGACCGCTTCATGCTGTTCCGCATTGAGATTGCTAAGAATTTCCTGCAGGTGGATTGAAGTCATCAGTCAAACAATACGTTCTTGAAGTGACACTCCGATGTGTTTGAGTGAGAATTCACTTGTGAATTACCCTCAACCCAGGCGGTCCAGTTGGATCTTGGTCGGTTCAGCACAACAAAACCAAGATTCGCTCAGTCGAGGTCGGTTCCCGCATGCTGATGAACTGTGGCTGCGCACGGGCGGCGCAAGGTTGAAACTCGCATATATAGCATTTCTCATTTGGTTGAACGTGGTTTCCGCATCTTGTTCGATGGCTTGCGACTCTTCCGCAATGGCAGCGAGGTCAGCCTGCAGCTGATCAATGACGGGGTCCGTGTTTGCCCACTCATACGACAACAGCTCTGAGTTCCATTTCCCAAATTCAGTTTCGGAATCTGCGAGCACTAGCGAGCCCAAGGGAACCAGCAGACGAATGCACAGCTGAACCGGGTCAATGCTCTCGAGAAGGTCGTAATCAAAAAGGAATTCAATGAGATCGATCAGGCTGTCACGGTCAGTCCATGGCGTGAAGGGCATGAGTGACGGCCTTAACTCAATCCCATTTTCACGCAGGAGGGAAAGTGCTGTGACAATGTCAGAACGAGTATGGCCTTTGCCTAGCTTTGCAAGGATTATGTCCGATGTGTGCTCGAAAGCGGAGACGATGAACTTGAGTCCAAGCCGGGCCAACTCCGCCCATATCTCCGGGTGTTCGAGGACATGCTCCACCTTCACTGTCGCATCGAAGGTAAGGTCAGGATGGATTTCATGCATGGCTCTGACGATCCGCAGGGCTTGAGCTGGCCCATTCAGAAAGTCCGGATCGCCGAAGGTGATATGCTTTGCTCCTTCTTCATATAGTTGATTTATTTGGCTCAGCACTTCATTTGCGGGGACGGCTTTGAATCTGCCGTTGAAGACGACCGGAATAGGGCAGTGTCTGCACATATGGGCGCAGCCAACCGTGGTTTCCACGTAGCCCACAAGCCGTTTTTCACCTCCGGAAATGAGATGGGCATAGTTTGCCAGTCCGGGTAGCGCGCTTCTGTCGGGATGGCTTGATCTCGGTGGCTGATTTGCACCGCCAATCTGGTTTATTCCCAGTGCTCCCAGTACCTTTTGGGTGTCGAGGGTGACGATGGCGCTGTCAAATGCGTTGGATGAAGCTATAGCGACATTGGAGTAGAGTCCGACGGCGATGATCTGCACTGAATTTCCAAGTGCGGCGCGTGCCCTTATTGCGATCTCCTTGCCGAGTTGCGTAGCGGTGTGCATGGGTACCGAGATGAATAGATGGGTTGGCGCTTCATCTCGGAGAAGGAAGTCTTCGTAATTCGTGAACGTCCTATTTGCCACGGAGTTGTCGCAAAGCATATAGTCAACTCCGACCGATTTGAAGATGCTGGCCAGCCGAGCGAGCACCAAAGGCTGATGACCGAGTTCGTAGGTAGACACCGCCAGCACCTTGATCGCATTTGAACTATTTGGTTCGACTGAAGAACTGGTCATGCGATATCCATTTCGAGTGTTTGAAGCGCTTCTTCCAGTGCTTTGACGACAGTCTTTGTGCCCGGTGCCTTAGCGAAGATAAATCCAAGGTATTTTGCATCATAAGGAATCGGTGCAACATCGGAATCGACCGAGTAGGTCATGTCAATTCCTGTTATCCACCTGACGGCCCTTGCCTTTTCGATACCATTGATTGCCCTTAGCCTTCCTTTGCGGGGAACGGGAATCATATATACGCCTGAGGCCTGATTTTCAAATACCAGATTTGGGACGTCGAGACCCAAGGATTCCGCCAGGATGAGCTGTTCAATGCTGGTTCCTCCTGCTAGCGGGACCGCCTTTGAGCAAGTGCCACCTATTGACCTGGCGGCCAGCTCTACGAAGTAGATCTCATCGGCATCGGTGATTCGAAACTCGGCGTGAATGGGTCCGGTCTCGATCCCTAGGGTAGCCCTAGCCTCGTCTAGGACGCAAAAAAGTCGAGCTGTGACCTGAGATGGGAGCGATGTGGGCGTGACGTAAATTGTCTCAGCGAAGAAGGGACCCAACAGAGGCTGTGGTTTATCAAATATGGTAAGTATCTGAAGCCGACCTCCGACAACGAGTGCCTCCACGGCATATTCGCGGCCATTTATGTACTCTTCAATGACTATAGGGAAGTCCCTGTCGCATCCGTGCGCCTGTTGAATCGAGCGTACCACTGGCACCGATTCCCGAACGTCCTGTTCTGAGTTTGCCCGTATGACGCCGATGGATCCAGAAAGTGTCGCCGGTTTGAGTACTACTGGAAACCTTCCGATCGCTGAAAGTTTTTCTTTTAGGTCCTCATGATCCTGATAGGTCTGAAATCGAGGCTGATTGATCTTGGCAGAGGACAGGCGCTGCCTCATGGCTATCTTGTTTTGTGCCAGCTCTGTTGTAGAGGTGGAGATATGCCTTAGTCCGAGTCTTTGACAGGCAATAGCTGCTGTCTTTAGGCCGGTATCATCTATCGAGACAATTGCGTCAAAATGAACCGATTGGCTGGCAAGTTCGATCTGGTCGACTGCGGTGGCTGGGTGATCCAAAGAGACTACTAGGGCCCGATTACCCATGCGGTCCGCCAAGGGCAACGGATCTTGCGATGCGATGGTGAGTGTAACACCCAGCTGTGATGCTGCATCTATAAATGCCTGAGCTCTGTAGGTTTCCGTTGGCACAAGAAGTAGTACGTTTTTCACTGGAATTAAGATTCTACTAGCCAGGTAGTATTTATTAGTTGAATGCAATACTTGAAATAGTGATTTGTAGCTAATTGGTTTTTCGCAAAGGTTGGAGTTCGCGTGGAAAGCGTTTTTGAATCAAAAGGGAGTACAGGGTTTCTAGAGGTTACAGACCGGGCTCTTGCCGAAATTCTTGACATTCGTTCTCAAGAATCTGACCCGGATAAGCTTGCCCTGTGGATCGAAATCTCGGGCGTGGAAGGAAACAGTTACTCCTACGATGTCTACTTTCAAAATAAGGGCGATGCAAGCCGGGACGACGTTGTAATCGAGTTTGATGGAATTGCCGTGATTGTCGCGGCAGAGAGCGCTGCGTCAATTTCTGGTTCGAAGCTCGATCTTGGCGGTGAGGATGGTGCTGGCGGGTTGATGATAGTGAATCCAAATTCGCCGGTTGTTGCGGGCTCTGTCCTTCCTGATGATTTATTGAATGCTGATTTGAGCGGACCGGTGGCGCAGGAGATAATCCGGGTTCTTCAAGAGGAGATTAACCCCGCCATCGCCTCCCACGGAGGCAGGGCGGATCTGGTGGCAGTTGCAGAGTCGACAGCCTATTTGAGATTGTCAGGAGGATGCCAGGGGTGTGGAATGGCATCAGTCACTCTTTCCCAGGGTATTGAGGTGGCCATTAAAGAAGCCGTTCCTGCGATCACTTCGGTCCAGGACGTCACCGATCACATGAACGGCTCAAATCCGTACTACGGCGCTTCAAAGAAGTAAAAACCTCTATGGATTATCCGGCATCGGCAATATAAAAGAACGGGTAAGGAATCGGTCCTTACCCGTTCAAATGCGTTTCGGAATACTATGTGGACCAGCTATGCCTTGATTAGCTGAATTTCCAGAGAAAGCTGAATCTTGTCGCTCACCAAAACGCCGCTTCCTTCGAGAGGCACGTTCCACTCCATTCCAAAGTCTTTTCGGGAGATTTCACCGGTGGCGGTGTATCCGCTCCTGGTGTTTCCCCAGGGGTCCTTGGAAACGCCATTGAACTCTAGATCGAGAGTAATACTTCGGGTGGTCCCGTGAATCGTTAGATCGCCGGTGAGTGCATATTTGTTAGACGCCGGGGTGATCTTGGTTGAATTAAAGGTGATCTTGGGGTACTTTTCCACGTCGAAAAAGTCGGCTGACTTGAGGTGACCATCTCTCTCACCTTCGCCAGTTGAAACCGACGCGACGTCGATTTCAGCGCTTATCTTGGACTGGGTCAGGTCTTCCGCAATTTCGATTGAGGCAGAGAAGCCTGTAAACGATCCCCGAACCTTGGTGACAACTAGGTGACGTGCGGTAAATTCAATTGCGGAGTGGGTTGGATCGATATTCCAAACTCCTGGTTCAATTGAGAGTTCTGACGCCTTGGTAGGTGCAGCCATCATTTCCTCCATTATTTTGTATCTAGATAGATTTCGATGATTAAGCTTATATGAGATAGTTGCAATGGCAATCAAATTTTGAGGACAAATTCGTGGGAATGGGAACTAACTGGCTAAATGATGTAGAAATGCGGGCATGGAGAAGTATGCTTTCAGCTCATTCTCAGCTTTACAATCAGCTGGATGAGGAGCTGGTGAAAGCTCATGGGATTACCTTTGCCGAATATGAGGTGCTGGTTCACACCTCAGAAGGGCAAGGGGGGTCTGTCAGAATGGCTTCTCTGGCCGAAGCGACACTGGTATCAAGGTCGGGATTGACGCGCAGGGTTCAACATCTTGTGGCAGTTGGTCTATTGGAAAGACGCCGGTGCAAAGAGGACAAGAGAGGTACGTTTGCAGTTCTCACTCCTTTGGGTTGGGAGAAGCTTAGGGCTGCTGCAGCAACCCACGTAAGAGGAGTTCGTGAACACATGATCTCGAAGTTGTCACGGGTGGAACTGGAAGCATTGGCCGACGCTCTTGAGAAAGTTGCGGGGCAAAACTCCGGGCTTGGATAGAAACAGGTACTGCAGTTGACGTTGTGACGGCATCAAATGGCACAACGGCTGTTATGGAACTCCCCGATCTTGTGGTAATCAGCCTCCTGACGACAGCGTGGTTGAGGGTGAGGCGGAATTCGTTGTCGATCCTGTGCCTTGGCCGCATGCCGAAGTGGTTGAAGTGGTCGACTTGGAGTTCGCGCTTGTTGTCGTTGTCGATCCTGTGCCTTGGCCGCATGCCGAAGTGGTCGTAGTGGTCGACTTGGAGTTCGCGCTTGTTGTCGTTGTCGATCCTGTGCCTTGGCCGCATGCCGAGGTGGTCGTAGTGGTCGACTTGGAGTTCGCGCTTGTTGTCGTTGTGGATCCTGTGCCTTGGCCGCATGCCGAGGTGGTCGTAGTGGTCGGCGTAGGGACCGGCTTTATCCCGGGAATTGGAGGGTTCTTCCACACCTGCATCGCGTTCGGAATTGACGGGTGCTTTAAACCGGGTAAGCCTGATCCAAATGCAGTGAGAACATTCTTGGTAATCTGCACCACCGGGGCAATCGGACAGCTTCCCATAAACGACGGGCACGGGGATCCAAGCGCAGCCACCCAAAGATTGGTGCCAGTTGCAAAGACGCCGGCTCCCTTAGGCGTGGTGTAGTAACTCATGTCAGAGAATCCTGGCTGATTGCGACATAGGACAGGCGAGTTTGCCAGAAGCTGAAGATTGCTGGGATGGGGGTCATATGGATTGAATCCGTCATATTCACTGCCTACCAAATTGTGGATTCTCGAACCGAATTTGAGACCGGTATTGGCAAATATCCAGCTTGACGGGTCTGTGATAACCATATCGTAACGTACCGGGTTACATGCGTATTGAATTCCAATTAATGCGCTTTCCGGCCTTGGATCAGGGCCGGCCGGCCAGTTGGTGGTGACTAGGGCGTTATTGACTCCGTTCATCGGGTCGAGGCTTGCTATGCGGTAGTTCACTTCGATTCGGTCGGGTCCGAGAGCGGTGCTTTCGAATCTGATTCGCCTGAATATGGCGTTTGCGCCCAGAAACATCAGGTTTGTGCCGTTCTGCTGGGCAACGGTCAGCGCATGCCTCATCTGAGGTGAATAGTATTCGTCGTGGCCAAGTGAGATGAGGACTCTGTGATTAGACAACAGGCTCGGTCTCTTTTGGAGGTCCACGTCAGTGATGTAGGTAACGTTCAGGCCCATTTTTTCCACCAGAGCCACCAGTGGGAGTTCATTGCCATAGAAGTCGGCGGCACCTTGGCCGAAGTAGTAGTCATATGGGCGGTCGAAAGACACTTTCGTGGCCCTGTCCGAGTACCCATTTGGACCGCTATAAAGGTCGTAGCCACCGTAGAGGTTGTAGGCCTGCCAAGTGGTCACGGAATTCAGGACAACCACTGCCGCGTTTGACCTGTCGTTTCTCACGGTGATTGGCACCCATTTTTGGGCACCGTTATTGCCAACGAGCTTGAGTAGGTAGTCACCGGGGAACCAGGAGGAGTCTGTCTTGACTACAAGCGATGGCTGCCAATTGCACTCGATGGTATTGCTCGGTTTGAGCAAGGGACACGGAGGTTGTTGGACACCTGAAAGCCTTTTCGATGTCCATACAAGTCTGCCAAGCAGTCCCTGGTAATAGCCCATCCGGTAGGCCTGAACAACGTAGCTCTGCGATGTAGTCGAAATGAAGAGCGTGAAACTGTTGCCCTGATTGACGCTCACTTTTGACGCATAGCCCTCGATGTTGGTCGGCGTTTGGTTCCCGGTGATTCGCCAAGCACTCGTTCCGGGCTTATTGTTTTCGGCCACTACCGCTGCGGAGTACAGAGGTCCAGGAGCAGCCTTGTAAAGTGGTGCCGACGTTTTCGCACGGGAAGACGCGGTCGTCGATGATGTGCTCGTTTTTGCGAGCGATTTGACCGATTTTCCATTTCTACTAGTCGAAATCAAAGCAACTGTTGCACCTGTACCAACGATCAAAATGGCTATCACAATGAGAATCGTGATAATAGTTTTGTTGCGACTTAGCTTCATGTGTTTAAACAGGTTCATCCCTCGATAATTCACGCAACAACTCTAGATGAAAAATTCCCTTGTGTTGTTGTCTGGAAAGTCACAACTTTAAAATGAACGGTGCAACTGTTTCATGAGTGGCATTTATGAAGGCACGAACAGGTTCTAGGCACTTTGTGTTGGAAGGTGTGAACTGTTTAGGGCTGTCGTCATAGTGTTTACTGTATCCTTTAGAGCAAATGGCGTATGTTGTTAAGTTGTTTGCCGGACAACAACAGACTGTGGGCAATTTGCTCACTTTCCGGGTGAGCTGAAGGATTCTGAATGATCGTCTTAGTTGGCTTTATGGGGGCGGGCAAAACCACTATCGGCTATCTCCTTGCCGAGAAGCTCGGTGTTCCGTTCGTGGATATCGACATTTTGATCGAGAGGGTTGGGCGCCGTTCCATAAGCCAAATCTTTGAGGAAAGCGGTGAGGGCACTTTTCGGCAGCTTGAGCACGAGATGATCGTTGAAACATTGAATGGACCCGATGCTGTAATCGCGTTGGGAGGCGGGGCGGTTGAACATCCCGGTACCCGCCTAGCCCTGGATTCCGCGCTAGTGGTCTATTTGGAAGTCGACTACGACGAGGCCGTACTTCGCATTGGGCACGACACCTACCGCCCTATGATGGCCAATCCCAATATTCGCGACATTTACCACCGCCGCCTGCCCTTTTACGGCCGGGTTTCCAAACTGACAATCCGCACTGACGGAAGGCGTCCGGAACAGATCGTCATGGACATAATTTCGAAGGTCACCACTCCTGCATCGGTTCCATCTGGCACACGAAGCGTGTTGGTGGCACCAATGGGAGGAGCTCACCAGATTCACATCGGAGTCGGGTTGGTGGAGCATATTTCACAGCTCTTGCCGCAGTTGAACCATGCCAAGAAGGTATTCCTTGTCCATGCGGAGTCTGACCTTTTGACCGCGGAGCGGATCAAGGTGGGCCTGGTAGGAACTGACTATGAGGTGAGTTTCATCCAGGTACCAGGCGGTGATGGTGCAAAGACTTTTGGCACGGTCGAATCGGTTTGCGAAACACTCGCTGAACACGCTGCTCATCGGGACGACCTTGTCATTGGGGTTGGTGGAGAGCCGATCTGCTATCTTGCCGGTTTCGTCGCCGCCACGTATAACAGGGGTATGAACCTAGCACTTGTGCCGACTACCTTACTTGGTCAGGCAGATTCGGCAATTGGCGGGAAGAACGGAGTGAACCTTTCCAGCGGTCAGAATTTTGTGGGGACCATCTATCAGCCGGTTACGGTGATCATAGATGTCTCGGACTCCGTGGTCCATTCCGACTTCGAATTTCGTTCTGGAGTCGCCGAAATGATCAAGCATGCATTCATTGCCGATGCAAGGTTGCTGTCACTTCTTCAGGCCGAGTCTCAAGGGGTCCTGGCGGGAGTCCCAGAGCTCCTGAGTAATGTTGTATACCGTTCCAGCATGATAAAGGCTGCGATTGTGACTTCCGACGAGCGTGAACAGGGCGAGAGGATCTATTTAAACTATGGTCACACGTTTGGACACGCATTTGAACAGCTATTGCCTGCCGGGCCGGACCGTCATGGCGATGCCACTTCGCTAGGCATGATGGCAGCGGCGTACCTGGCCTATCGACAGGGGAGGATACCTCTGGATCTGGTTAAGCAGCATCGTGACCTGCTTTCTCTATACGGATTGCCTGTCGCTAAGGAATTTTCGATCGGTGACCTGACCAAAGTCTGGTCACTCAATAAGAGGTACCGCAGTGGAGTGAAGTTCATCGTTCTCAACGGGGTCGGTAAGCCAGAGGGCGGCGTTCACGCCGACGAGGACATGCTGAGCAACGTGCTGCTAGATCTGAGTCGCTGAGGCTTAGCGCGGGTGTTTCCGTCAATGAATTGCCGGTAAGGTAGTTGTGGCCAAAGTGACACTTAGGCTGGATGTCCCAAGAACAAATTTAACGGATAACGTAAGGTTGGTGAGGGAGCCGGTATTGAATCCGTGGGGACCATCGCGCCTTATGCGGGCACATGATGTGTGAATCTGATTAAAGCTTTTCTAATCTGGAGCCATCCTGGGTTCGAGCTTCGATTTTGACAAGGGAATGGCCAGTGCATTTGGTGAAGTTGACCTGGCTACGGTCCGATGTGCCTTTGGCGGTTCTCCTCTTGCAGTGATTTAACGGATCAACCCGGTCCGGGTCCAACGGTTTTGCGCCAAGCCACTTCGTCATTTCAGGTACGTCATCAATAGTAGGTTGATTTTATTGACTAGCGTGGTTGGATTCTAGGATCGATTGGCTGGAGGAGTGAGGTATGAGAGTCGCCATTATTGGAGCGGGTTCTCTTGGCAGCGTATTCGGTGGCATGTTGGCACTTGGCGGATCTGAAGTGTTCTTGATTAGCCGCCACACGGAATACATCGATCAGGTGAATCTGAATGGATTACGCCTAATCGAGGAGTCGGGAGAGCGCATAACCTGGCCTCGTGCGATCAAAGATCCTGGATTGGTGGGATCCGTGGACCTATTAATTGTCCTGGTCAAGTCGTTCGACACCAGAGAGGCAATGACTTCCGCTTCCAGCCTTGTCGGCGAAGAGACCACGGTGCTGTCCCTTCAGAATGGACTTGGCAACGAGGAAGTTCTTGCTGATCTGTTTGGTTGGCCAAGGATACTTTACGGACGGACTTTCATCGGTGGTGATTCAGTAGCTCCGGGTCGAGTCGTGACTGGATTGCGGGACAAGTTGACAATAATTGGCGAAATTGATGGAAGACCGTCATCTCGCGTTGCCAAAATCTCGCATTTGTTCAACTCCTCCGGATTGTTGACTGAAGTCAGTGACAATGTTCTCGGCGTCGTTTGGAACAAGCTTCTCGTAAATATTTCCACCGGTGCCCTTGCTGGTGTGACGGGCTTGCCCTACGGCCGTCTTTATGATGTTCCAGAGCTACTTGGAACTGCCATTACTGCAGTTAATGAGGGAATAGCCGTCGCTAAGGCGTTGGGGGTACAGCTTCTCGATGAGGATGCGGAGGCAATATGGCTGAGCGCGGGTAGAGGCCAGCCAGCGTCTTTTAGAACTTCGATTCTGCAGAGTCTTGACAGGGGATCGAAGACTGAGATCGATTTCATCAATGGTGCGGTGGTACGCCTTGGTAAAGAGGTGGGGTTGTCGACTCCCGTGAACCAGGCCTTAGTCGCATGCGTCAAAGGCCTGGAATACAGAAATGTCGTCGACAAGTCAGGCTAGTTGTTGGCAGTTTCTTTAGCTGATGGGCCGACGTGTCATTGGGCATGGCCAATTTAAGGCTCTTCAGTGCATTCTTGAGGTTAGCGAAGTTTAGTAGTATGCATCCGCTTTGGCGATGTGCTCGACAGCCGCTCTCACAGGAGACGCGTCCCTCACCGTTCTGACAGAGGTAGGTCTAGAATATGGTTCAGCCTCTGGCTGCTGAGTCCGGTTCGAATCGACTTACACTATTTGCCCACTTTTGGCCTGGCGGCGTATCTAATGAGAAACCCATTGCTGGCCTACATTTTCTAAAGCTGAACGGTATCGAAAAGTGGCAAACTGACTGGACCCACCCTACGTCATTGCGGTACGTGGCTGAACCGCAAGTAGCAGCCAAATTTTGGAGATAAGCCTGAATCTTCTGGTAGTGAGATGCGGAGGCTATGCGTGTTCATTGGCAGTTAGGTGTCTTTGGTATTGATTTTGGCCAGGCAATGACTAATAATTGACCCTGGCCGCTATCCGGTTATGGGGGTACAGGTATGTTTGACCCTCCTTAGGCCCGGTTATCCCATCGGTTTCGCGGGTATCTTTTGGAACGTTTTGCACGCTCCCAGGTTCAGGAAAGTTTTCTTGGGAAGCCGGCGATGTTTCAAATCCAACTGCTCTCGATTCTCAGCTACGCTCTAGGTTCGATAATTGCGCTCAGGACGGTGTCGTACCGCGACCGCGTCTTGTCTGTTGCAGGTCTGTCTAATTTGAGATTGTTGGTAATGGGCTTAGCATGGAGCGTAGATACAGCTTGGCTATGCGAACTGACTTTGCGCGCCGACGGGTTTTTCGCACTCCTGCTTCTCGTGGTCCAGTTGGCATTTTTTCCTGTGCTGGCCGCGGTGGATCTTATGGTTAGACAGGTTCCGACCCTACTGGTTCGGATTGGTTCTGGCTGGACGGTACTGGTACTACTTATGTGCTGCGGGGCCCCTTCCCTGGCGCGGGCCGGAATTTCAACGGTACTGTTTATCGCCCCGCTTGCAATGTCTAACTGGATTAAGCCTCGTTCAATCGGAGGCGGCGATCTGAGATTGGGTATCTTCGTTGGGCCGGTTGTGAGTGTCTTGAACCCAGTATTTGCGCCGCTGGCGGTCTTGGCCATGTCTAGCCTGCTCGCCCTTATTGCAACTTTCACCTCCCGATTGGCATTTGGAGCCAATCTCAACAGGATTCCACTTGTTCCGTTCATCCTTTGTGGAGTCGTGGTGATTCAGCTCACGCCTAATTGGAGGCCAATTCATTGACCTCCAATTTGCGCAGGGAGATTAATCCTGAGGGAAACTCAAGTCGATTAGATTCATAACATGCTTAGATTCTTTACCGCCGGTGAATCTCACGGCAAAAGCCTTGTGGTAATCGTTGAAGGGCTTCCAGCGGGCCTTGAGATCACAAAGGAGGAGATTTCGGGGGAGCTGGCTCGCCGACGTCTTGGCTATGGCCGCGGGCCTCGCATGAGATTCGAGGTCGACGAACTTACTCTGATAGCCGGTATCAGGCATGGGCGGACCCTTGGCTCTCCCGTTGCACTTGAAATCGCCAACACGGAGTGGCCGAAGTGGGTGGAGGAGATGTCTCCTGATCCAGGCCGGTCGCAGAAGATCCTTACCCAGCCACGACCTGGACACGCCGAACTCGTAGGCATGCAGAAATATGGATTCGATGACGCCAGAGACATACTTGAGCGGGCATCGGCCCGGGAGACCGTTGCCCGCACCGCGGCTGGATGTCTGGCGAAGGCCTTGCTGGCTAAAATGGGTGTTTCGGTCCTGTCTCATGTTGTGCAACTCGGTGGTGTGTCCGCTGGGGGCGCTCTAAGGCCGCTGCCGGAAGATCTTGAGTCAATCGATGAATCTCCGGTGCGTTGTTTCGACCCCACCGTTGAGGACGCGATGGTAGAGGAGATCAAGGCTGCGGCCAAGGAGGGTGACTCACTTGGTGGTGCGGCAGAGGTTTTAGTGTACGGGACACCTATAGGTTTGGGAAGCCACGTGCACTGGGACCGTAAGTTGGATGGGCTATTTGCTCAGGCGATAATGAGCATTCAAGCGATCAAGGCTGTTTCCGTGGGCGAGGGCCACGTTGTCTCAGGACTGCGCGGATCAGAAGCACATGATTCAATTCGGTGGAATCCGGATACGGAGTCGTATGTCAGAGACACGCTTAGGGCGGGCGGCATCGAGGGTGGCATGTCGACCGGCGGTCTGATCTCGGTTACAGCGTGGATGAAGCCTTTGTCGACCCTGAACCGACCAGTGATCAAAACGGTTGATGTAGTCACGAAAGAGGAGACTGTTTCGTTCAAAGAGCGTACGGACGTCACAGCAGTGCCAGCTATGGGCGTCGTCGCCGAGGCAATGGTGGCACTTGTTCTGGCCAACGAGGCGCAGCGTAAGTTTGGTGGAGATTCCGTTGCTGAAATGCTCCGTAACTACGAGTCGTTCAATGCTCACATACACGAGACACCATCTGCTTCAAAGGGTTAGACGATGACAGGAGGCTCCAGCATCTGTCATTACGGGACTGGCCGTGCGCTGCTCAGCTGGATGCTCGCTACAGAGTGTCGTTTGACGCTGTCATCCACAGGTTCATTGAATCATCGAGGCCTATTGATTTAATAAAGTAGCGGAGCCGCATCCACTACCGTTTTTATCGGCTGCGGGAAGTTGTCCACGTGGGCCAAATTGGGAAATATCGAATTTCGCACACCATGGGATGGGTTCTGCAAAGGTTATATCCCAAATCTTCATTCTCGACTCGTCTTTCTGTATCCTTGTTATTGGCCGGATCAATGCTGATTCCGATCGCAGCCGTGGTCGCGGGGGGTGTCATCTCACCGAAATATAGATGATTTGACTCAGTGAGCAGAACAGTTGGTCACCTATGCCAACACTCATGGGTAGCAGGTGGTCGACTTCTCGGCGATTGGTTACAGTTTCGCGGCCATAATATACGGTCTCCGACCTGTAAAACGCCTTAGGCGCTGAGTGAATGTGGCAGTTGCGGCAACTGGCTGACCTTTTAGTAGAGGATGAGATTTAGTCGCGAGGGCAACTTCGGACGCTCCGGATAAAAAGAGGAACGATCCGATCCCGAAGCTGCCAGTGATGTGCCCATCGGTTGGAGCGCTTGGCTAACCCAGGCAACGTCACATGGGTGGAAAGTTCGTTCTTTAGGTGCCCAATGGCGATGAAGATCATGTAGTCCCGTCCAAGCTGATGAGGGTCTTCGTTCACGGGCAACACAGTGAGCGGCGGTCGAATAGTATTAGGTGCTGCTCTTGCGAGCGCGGATAAATATACATATGGAATTCCAGATTGCTGAGCGGCTCATGGCTATTTGGCGTTTATCGTAGTTCAGGATCGCGATTGAAAGGTCTTAAGTGTCCACCAAACGTTACGACGAGATTGTCGTGGATCTGGGTGACCGGAGCTACCCGGTTTACGTGGGTGAGGAGTTGCTTGGCGACGTCGACTCGATGATCCCTGATGACGTGGGCAAAGTGGCTATCGTGACTCAGAGAAACATTGGAATCGTCCCGCAACTGACTCGGCCTTTGGAAATTTTTTACATTGGTGACGGGGAGCAGTCGAAGTCATTAGGGACCATTGGAGAGTTGTGCAGCGGTTTTGCGGAAATGGGAATTAACCGCAAGGATATGATTCTTGCCATTGGCGGGGGTATTGTGAGCGACACGGCAGGTTTTGCCGCAGCGACATTTCACCGGGGCCTGAGATATGGGATCATCGCAACAACACTGTTGGCTCAGGTTGATGCGGCCATCGGTGGCAAAACTGCGGTCAACATACCAGAGGGAAAGAACCTGGTTGGAGCTTTCTGGCAACCCACTTTTGTTGTATGTGATATAGCCACTTTGGAGACCTTGTCGAATCGCGAACGGCTCTGCGGAATGGGGGAGATGGCTAAGTACGCTTTTTTGGGAGCCGAAGGTCTGGATCAGCTTTCATTGGGCTCGCAGATTTCGGCTTGCGTCAGGGTAAAGGCCGGATTTGTTGAGAGTGACGAACGCGAAGGTGATAGGAGGGCGCTGCTCAACTATGGTCATACGTTGGGGCACGCAATTGAAGCTGTGGGTTTTGAGGATCGGGCAGTCAATCTCAAACATGGCGAGGCTGTGGCAATCGGCCTGATCTTTGCCGCGCTACTGGCAAAAAGGTTGGGAAGGATAGACGCTTCCCGGGTGGATTATCATCTTCGTGTGGTCAGGTCGTATGGTCTGCCAACGAGACTCCCGTTCGACGTCGATCCGGACAGACTAATTGAGGCGATGTGCAAGGACAAGAAGTCTTTTGGGACGCTTACCTTTGTTCTTGACGGTGGTTCCGGTGTCGAGGTGGTGCGAGATGTCGACCCAACACTCGTGAGAGAAGTCTTGCTTGAGCTCAACAATCAAAGCTGACATACCTTGACAGCGAGCGTGTTTTCCTACGTCTCGGCAAATGAGAACAGCGTCAAGGCTGTTTAGGGTTAGAGCCAGATATGGCTTATTCAGTTTGTCGGAGCTGCTTTGCCGCGGCAGAAAGCAGTCCGTTAATGAACTTTCCGGAACTCTCAGTAGAGAATTTCTGGGCCAGTTCGACTGCCTCAGAGAGTATGACACCGGTGGGCACCTCAGGACGGAAGATCAGCTCAAACATTCCAAGTTGCAGAATGGCGTGGTCTAGTAGCGGCATTCGGGATGGCTCCCAGTCACCGGACAATTTCCTAATTTCCGAGTTCAGCAGCACCTGGTTGTCGGTGATTCCCAGAAGCCGCTCGGCGACGAAGGGGTCCGGTTTTAAGGTTAGCTCCAGGAGG
>JAJYDM010000118.1 GCA_021777475.1 Actinomycetes bacterium
TACTTCAGATCAGGCCAAGCTTCTAACCACGTTTGCGGCCGCGCTTTAGTCACTCTTGTAAAAATGATGGTGAAGGGGTCCAGGCCCCTTCACCATCAATGGGCGTAGGCAAGGTATTTTCGAAACTGAAAGCAGGGTTCGATCGGCGATAGGCGGGCGGGCGCTGCCTCTACCGACGTTCTTATGCGATGTTAAAGATGAGTACAGTTAGGTTTTAGCGCTGGGCCAATGACTTCACGGACATGCCAAACTGCAACTCGGTCCTCGCCCACACTGCTTGTGTGAGCCATCGCACCCGAGCCAAGTTCTTTCGCTGCTCTCGAAGAGTCTTGCGACGGAGAATGGAGAGCACAGGAGAATCAAAGCTGACGCCTGGATAGTTGTAGCAAGTTCTCTGCAAATCTCCCAGAAAATGGAATCGATTTGTTTGTCGTCGGGTCTGGCGATCTTGAAGACCTCGAACCTACTTCTGATCGTTGTCGGAACCTGCGCCTTGTCGTTCGCCGTTGCAATCCAGATTACGTGACTGGCGTCAATCGGAATTGGAAAGCTCGCGTTGTTGAACACTTGTACTTGCACCAGTTCCAGATGACCAGGATAAACACAGTTACGCCTACAGTACCAACCACTAGGACGTTGTTGGCAAGAGCGGTAGAAAAGAGCCCGACCGCAAGCGAGCCTGCAGGCAGTGTTCCAGCGACCATGAAAATCAGCGCCGAAACGATCAAAGACCAGACAGCAAGATAGCCAAGGACCGGGTGGAGCAAGTTGCTGGCCCAAGTGTAGACCGCACCCGCATTTGCTTCCCGTGTTCCGAGATAATGAAAGGCCCACACGATTCCAAACATTGCGATTCCGCAGTACAAAAGTGAGGCAGGTCCACCGAGACCCACCGTCGCAGTCAGGGCAGCCGTGGAGGCAGCGATTGTAAAGGCGGGGGCAACTCCAGCGACTCCCATGATGACTGAATCGAGGAGTGACAGGGCATCCTGAATCAACTTTCCAGGCTCCGGATGGTCATCGTCATCACGTATTTCCGAGGGCATCTCCCGCCTGTCTGTTCTCCAACGAAACTCCCGTCTCCAGGGTTGCGCCTATGTCTGCTGGGAACCTTTGGCCAGTCAGGCTTTGAGATCAGGGAAATCCTCTTCCCAATACTCATTGGGGCCTCGTTCTTGGGATAGTGATGATCCCAGGTGGCGCTCGTTCTCCTGGGTCCGCAGATCAACTCGCCTGATCTTTCCGGAGATCGTCTTTGGCAACTCAGCAAATTCGATTCTGCGAATCCGTTTGAACGGCGCAAGATGGGTGCGGGCGTATTGGAGAATTGAAAAAGCTGTTTCCTGATCCGCTGTTTGGCCAACCGCCAAGCCTATGTAGGCCTTCGGGACCGCTCCACGCACGGGATCCGGACTCGGTACAACAGCGGCCTCGGCCACTGCGGGATGTTCGATAAGCACGCTCTCCAGTTCGAAAGGCGAAATTCTGTAGTCTGAAGCTTTGAACACGTCATCGGCCCGCCCGATATAAGTGAGATAACCATCGGAGTCCCGTGAGGCCACATCACCTGTGTGGTAATAGCCAGACGACGCAGTTCCCGACTCGCCCTTAGCATTGTCACGATAGCCAGTCATCAAGCCAAGCGGCCGTTCGTCGAGATGAAGACAGATCTCTCCTTCGAGCGAAGTTTCGCCACTCACGGGATCGAGCAGTTCTACCTCGTAACCCGGCAGCGGACGGCCCATTGACCCGGGTTTTAAGGGTTGTCCGGGCGTGTTTCCAATCTGGGCTGTCGTTTCAGTTTGGCCATAACCGTCGCGAACAGTGAGCTTCCAGCTTTTCTGGACCTGATCGATCACCTCCGGATTGAGTGGCTCACCGGCTGAGACGGCTTCTCGGAGATTCACTTTCCAAGTTGCCAGGTTTTCTTGGATGAGCATCCGCCACACCGTGGGCGGAGCGCAGAAGGTGGTGACTTTAGTTCGTACCAGCACGTCAAGAAGCGATGGCGCTGAAAAACGTTCATAATTGTAAACAAGGATCGTAGCTTGGGCGTTCCATGGCGCGAAGACACTGCTCCAAGCATGTTTTGCCCAGCCTGGCGAGGAGATGTTGCAGTGGATATCGCCGGGATGCAGCCCAATCCAGTACATGGTCGATAGATGGCCTACAGGGTAAGAAACGTGGGTATGCTCGACAAGCTTTGGTTTGCCGGTCGTGCCGGAGGTGAAGTAGAGCATCAGCGCATCGGATGGCTTGGTAATTCCCTCCGGCACGAAGTTGGTTGCGGCCCCTTCCGCCCCAACGTAATCGAGCCACTCTCCACTGGCGGGACCGACTGCGATTCGTGTGAAATTGCCCGGGACTCCGTTGAATTTCTGGGTGTCTTCCCCGCGGGCGATTACGTGGCGGACCTGGCCCCTTTCGATACGGTCAAGCAGGTCCTCAGTCTGAAGGAGAGTGCTGGCAGGAATCATTATCGCACCCAGTTTCATGATAGCAAGCAACGTCTCCCAAAGTTCTAGCTGGTTGCCTAGCATGACTAAAACACGATCGCCTCGCTTCATGTCATGTCCTCGCAGCCAGTTGGCGACCTGATTTGAGCGCGAAGAAAGTTCAGCGAAGCTTCGTGATTTTTCGCTGCCGTCCTCCTCGACGATCCATAGGCCAGGCTTGTCGTTGTTCTCGGCGATTACGTCGAACCAATCGAGAGCCCAATTGAATTCTCGGAATTGAGGCCAGGCGAATGCCTTTTTGGCTTTGCCGTAGTCGGTGGCATGGGTGAAGAGCAGGTCGCGCGCTGTCTTGAAAATATTTGTGGGCGACTCGGTCATTCGAGCCTCCTTTGTGCATTGTCTTCGACTAGTGATGAAGCCTTGGCGAGAATCCTAGCATGGGGTCAATTGGAGAAGAAGCGTGATTGACTATTTCGGAACTGAGCATATCTGGTCCAAATGCCTGTGACCAGGGAAGGGAGGTTTGGGCTCGTATTTTCACAGTGGTACCTGCGGGTCGGTTGCAGCTTCGTCAGCTGGATTTCACTGCCTGCTGCGATTAATCTGAAGGCTCAGGCCAGGTGAATGAGGAGCGTTATTTGAAGAACGATATCGAGTTCAGGAGCTTGGAGCGGATTAATTAGAGACTCAATGGATGCGAAAGGATGCCGACATGAGAATCGAAGACAGCATTTCCGAAGTTGCGCAACCGACGGAAAACGCCAAGAAGCGTGGAGGTTTTGAGTTGGCTGTGCGCCCGGCATCGTTGTCGGGAGTGCGGCTCGGTTTGCTTGATAACGGAAAACCAAATGCGGCTGAGCTTTTGAAGGCTTTCGGATATCGGCTTGCCGATCGAGTTGGCCTGAGCCAAGTCACTACCTTTGTGAAACCGGTATTCGGCGACTCAGTTGATGAGGCTTTAGTGCAGCGCATACGCGAGGCATGCGATGTCGTTGTAGCCGGTGTGGGCGACTGAGGGTCGTGCAGCGCAGCCAGTTTGGCTGACGGCATAATTTTGGAAAGAGCTGGAGTTCCAACGGCAGTTGTCGGTACGGATGCTTTTCGAGGAGCCGCCGAAGCCATGGCGCAATTTCAGGGAGCCCCCGGTTATCGATTCGTCGCTGTTCCTCATCCGGTGGAGTCTTTGACCGAGGTACAGTTGATGGAGCTCAGTGAGCGATTTATAGAAGAGGTGATAGAGCTTCTATTGACGAGGCCAAAGGCGGAGTAGGGATTGATTAATCGTGGAACGCTTTGGCAAAGGGCGAGGCCTTAAAAAGGGTTTGAGAGTCGATGTCGCTGTAAGCCGATTTGCAAAGAGCTATCAAGGCGTCGTTGATTTCGGACTTTTGAAGCTCTTTGGATCGGTAAGGGCATCGTTTGGAGTGGACTCCGAATGAGATGAAAGGCCTTTTGGATGTGCGGGTCGCCGCTGGGGCGAATTCTCGTGGGGATCGTCCTGTCCAAAGGGAACTTACGCAGGTGATGCTCAATGATTCGACGTCGATATCCTTGCCACGCCACCCTGGTTGACGAATCTGTGAGAAGCGCAGAAATAAGTCGGTGGCGATCGATTGTGGATCACCGATGCCAACCATGCGTGTGATTTCGCTTACAAGAATCGACTGGCATGTGTTTGCTAGCGCTAGAGCACTCGGACCATTGGAGCAGATCCCACCACCGATGGAGTTTCGAGCAGAGTGAAAATCTAACTGTTTGGCTGATAGGTACGAGGAGATTCGATATGCTGATCAGATCAGCAGATATTGTACGTTACGCGGAAGATTGCGGAGCCGTGTGGGTTTGATGCCAGGGCACTTCCGTGGGGGTTGAAGTCCTAATGAACGTTTTCACCTATGAACATTTCAGTTCAGTACGCTCTCGAGGCCGTGTCGGCGGATGCGGCGTAAGGTTCGTGGCTGAGGGAGCATCGCATGCCAAAAAGTGAGAAGGACGGGAGCGAAAGCGGCATCGGCAGGATTGACCTTGACGAGCGGCTTGTCGCGCAAGAGGGAACCTTCTACTTCAGTGGTATCACGGCGTTGGTACGATTGCCATTAGAGCAGGTACGCAGGGATCGCGCTCAAGGCCTGAAGACTGGTGTGTTCATAACCGGCTATCCTGGCTCTCCGCTCGCAGGTTACGATCTTCAACTTGAGCGTGCGTCGTCAATTTTGGACCAACACGGTATCGTCCACTTCCCTGCGTCGAGCGAGGAGCGTGCGGCCACCGCGCTGATGGGCACCCAGATGCTGGACGACTTTCCTCATGAGAGATTCGACGGCGTGATTGGACTGTGGTACGGAAAGGGCCCCGGGGCGGACAGAAGCGGCGACGCCCTCAAGCACGGCAACTTTGCTGGAACTAGCAGCAATGGAGCCGTGGTGATCCTGTCCGGCGAGGATCATGAAGCATCTAGCTCAACTATGCCATTTCAGCAAGACCAGGCATTCATCGCTGCCGCAATGCCGATTGTCGCCCCAGCTAGCGTGGAGGAGATTTATACCCTGGGACTGCAAGCAATAGGGCTTTCTCGTGCCAGCAGATGCTGGGTCGCGCTGAAGCTGCCAACGGCCCTCTGCGATTCTGGTTCGACATTCAGCGTGGATGCGGGCAGGAGCCAGTCTG
>JAJYDM010000119.1 GCA_021777475.1 Actinomycetes bacterium
TCCCGCCAGGTCGTCGTGCAGTTTGTAATCAAATCATCGTGATTTCTTCATACCAAATGCAATGTGCATTTGTTTTTCCTCAATTTGCCAAGCCGATTTTTTGTTGTAGGAGTGCAAAGAGAACGTCTACGATTGGCTCTCAGGCAAATCCTAGGTGCGGATCTTTGCCAGTGAATGTTCTGTTGCGATTCAGTACTTATGCTGCTCTCGCGGCCCTTGGAGGGCCCAATATTCTGGCCCAGGTGATCAAACTTTTGGGAGTCTGACGACCTTTTGCAGCCTCTCTGCCAGCGGTTACAGAGAAAAGATTTTGTAATAGTGCACTGGCAGTACCACCCTTGCCGCGTTCTATGGCGGCGCCCAAGTTCTTGCTGACGATGTGCTAAATTCTTTGGCCTCTGAGCCACTCAAAGGATTAGATCTGGTGTGGCAACCCAAGCAATCAAACTGAAAAACTTTCAATCTGAAGTTGACTGACTGGTCAGTCTAACGCTATGATATCTGTACTAGAGGGGTAAACGTATAGCCATTAGCTCTAAATATGGCCATCACGATTGTGTAGCAAGTTCGATTGAAGTGGGGAATCAAAAAGCCAGAAACGGTCAAAGTTGGATCTTTCGTCGGGATTACTTGGCATATCAGATTCTCAGGGTTGCGATTGCTGGCTAGGGAAAATTGGGCAAAGGTCAGATTTATCTGGCAGTGAAGTGCAATTTTCTCACAAGGCATAAAGGAGGGGTAGACCAAATGCAAGAAATCAAGAAGTCAGTTTCTGGACCGCCAAATGAGGGAAATCCAACCTATTCGGGACTTATTTTCGATTGGGATCAGATTGACACTCCCGTTTGCTCATTTGAAAGGCCGGAACGGATAATTTTAAATGACGAAACTCTTCGCGATGGACTTCAGTCTCCTTCTTGTCTGCAGCCAACTGTGGCTCAAAAGCAAGACTTCTTGCGCCTTATGCCCGTTCTGGGAATTCATTCTGCAAATATCGGATATGCGGGAGCTAGCGCAAGCGTACTAGAGGACGTAGTCAAGCTCGCCGAGACCATTCGGTCCGAGAACTTGTCAATAGCGGCAAATTGTGCGGGACGCACTCACATCGCCGACATCGATCCGATGATAGAGGCGAGCCAGCGGTCAGGATTGCCAATTGAAGCGACGATGTTTCTTGGTTCTAGCCCGATTAGACAGCTGGTTGAGGGATGGGACCTCAAGGATATGGTCGAAACAGTCACCAAAGCGGTCAGTTATGCGGTAAACCATGGACTGGAAACCATGTTTGTGACCGAAGATACGACTAGGGCCCGCCCAGAAGATCTTTCACGGCTTTATCGCGCTGCGGCAGAGGCTGGAGCGACTCGTGTGTGTATTTCAGATACGGTCGGCTCTGCCACTCCGGTGGGAGTACAGCACCTAATCCGGTTTATTCGAAAAGAATTAGATGACATTGGTTTTACGAAGATTGAGATCGATTTTCATGGCCACCGTGATCGTGGTCTAGACCTCATCAATAACATGGCTGCACTTTCCGCTGGCGCTACCAGAGTGCACGGTTGTGCGTTGGGTGTTGGCGAGCGGGTCGGTAATACATCAATGGACACCTTGGTAGTCAACTTAGTCCTCAATGGTTGGATGGATGCAGATTTGACAGCCTTGCCGGTGTATTGCAATTTGGCAAGCGAGATGACTGGTTTTCCGATTGTAAGGAACTATCCCGTCATGGGTGATGACGCTTTTGCCACTAGTACCGGGGTCCATGCTGCGGCAGTTGCCAAGGCGTATGAAAAAGGTGAAGCCTGGCTCGCCGATCGCATCTATTCGTCAGTTCCCGCTGGGCTTGTGGGCAGGGAGCAACGCATATTGGTGGGTCCGATGAGCGGGAAATGGAATGCCTTATTTTGGCTCCGCCAGCATGGATATGGAGAGTCTCCAGATCTGGTGACTGCAATGTTGGATGCGGCAAAGCAATCCATGCATGTTTTGACTGATGACGAAATATACGTCGCACTGAACTCGGTAACGGAGAATTTGAGCGCCAACCAGCATGAGGGGACACTGGTATGAAAAAAGGGATCGAGGCCACCATGGAAGTGAAGTCGGGACTGGTGGCCCACAATGGCCATGAAGATGTCGACGAGCGCCACCGGGACGGCGCTGAACCTGCGGGAAACGTAGCAAAGCGTGGATCAGCTGAGAACACAAGTCTTTATTCAGGCCTGCTTTCTGGCAATGAGGCAATTGCATTGGCCACCTGGCACTCGGGTGCCGGCATGGCTGTCGGATACCCCGGTACACCTAGCACGGAAACGCTGGAGTATTTAGCCAAGATTACATCAGCATCTGATATCTATGTCGAGTGGTCTACCAACGAGAAGGTAGCCATGGACGTGGCTATGGGTGCTTCGCTAGCTGGTGACCGGGTGCTGGTGACCACCAAGCACGTTGGTTTGAACGTGGCTATGGACTCCTTTATGACGAGCCCCTTTATCGGTGTCAATGGAGGGGTAGTGATTCTCGACGCCGATGACCCTGGCATGCATAGTTCACAGAACGAGCAGGACAACCGATATCTTGCTCGGTTTGCCGGTATTCCGATGCTAGAGCCATCAGATAGTCAAGAAGCCTATGAGTTTACGAGAACTGCGTTCGAACTCAGCGAAAAGTGGGATACGCCGGTCATGCTTCGCATGACGACTCGAGTTTCTCACTCGCGCTCAATGGTCATACCTGAGCCAATGCAAAGTCCCAAAAAAGGGGAGTTTCGTCGTGATCAGCGTAAATACGTTATGCTCCCAGCCAACGCCAGAGCTCGACATGTTTCTCATTTAGACCGTCTATCAAAGATGGAACAATGGGCTGAGGAGGTCTCCTTCAACTCCGAGGAGATGCGCTCCTCGGAGGTTGGGGTTGTTACATCCGGAATTTCTTACCAGTATGTACGAGATGTTCTCCCCGAAGCAAGCGTGTTTAAACTTGGCCTCACGTTTCCTGTTCCAAAAGAGAAACTGAGAAGCTTTGCCCGCAAGGTTGACAGGCTATTTGTGGTTGAGGAACTCGAGCCATATCTCAAAGAAGAAATGGCCATCTTTGGTCTTGTGGCCGAAGGTGCCGCGTTATTTCCGCGTAACGGTGAGCTATCGCCCCGTCTCGTTCGTGAAGGTTTTCAGAAGGCTGGCGTACTGGAAGCCACAAAGGAACCAGCTCTTCCGGTTGGCACTCAGTCTGTTCCAGCGGTAGGTCCCCGATTTCCTCTGCTATGTTCGGGATGTTCTCACGCGACGCCGTTTTTTCTTCTAAGAAAGTTCGATGCTGTGGTGGCCGGCGACATCGGGTGTTACACCCTTGGAGCAACTGAGCCACTGGCTTCGATGGATACCTGCCTTTCTATGGGGTCTAGTATCGGCATTGCAATCGGGCTTGCCAAGGCTGGAAGAACTGGAGGAAGGCCGGTTGTGGCGGTACTTGGAGATTCGACCTTTCTCCACGCCGGAATCCCTCCACTTATCGATGCGGTGCATCGTGAAGCGAATATAACTGTCGTAGTTCTCGACAATGGGACTACGGCAATGACTGGCGGCCAACCTCATCCTGCAACATCATCCGGCATTCGCGGCCAATCTGCCCCGAAAGTGGACATTCCGGCTATCTGCAGTGCTGTTGGGGTGAGCCATGTAGTTGTGGTCGATCCCTATGACGTTGGGGCGACGAGTATGGCTCTGCAGAATGCGATCTCCAAGGACGGGGTTTCGGTGGTGATCACTGCAAGATCATGCGTAGAGTCTCCAGTCAAGAGCAGAGGTCGAATTTATCATATCGATACAAGCCAGTGTGATGGCTGCCAGCTGTGTATGAACCTTGGATGTCCCGCCCTGGGATGGGACTTTAGCCTTGACGTCATGCCTAAGCGCATAACAATCGACGCCGCGCTGTGCTCTGGATGTACGGTTTGCGCTCAGATCTGCCCACAAGGCGCAATTCTGTCCGCCGACTCAGAGACTAACGAATATCGCCAGGCTCCGGCAGGTTTGGTTTCGATCAATGATTCTGTTCAAAGGGGGTAGGTGTCTTGGCTTCTAACCAGCGGGTACGAAACGTAATGAGCAACGGAAATGGGGGCGAGAACGTGGCGTCTGCCCGCTCTGGAAATTTGGTATTGGGTGGTGTCGGTGGTCAGGGTATCATCACCGCCAGCAACACGATTTCATATGTATGTATCGAGGCAGGACTGAATGTAAAAAAGTCTGAAGTGCATGGAATGTCTCAACGAGGTGGCGCGGTGGTGAGCCATCTTCGCTATGGCCCCGAGGTTCACTCTGTAATTCTGGAACCTGGGCAAGCGGAGTGGATTCTTGGATTTGAGTGGGAGGAAGGGCTTCGCTATCTCGAATATCTAAAGCCAGGGGGTGTGGCTTTTGTTAGCACCGAACGCCGCATACCGCCGTCGGCTCAGGTGGACCGCCGCGGAGGGAAGATTAACTATGCGCTTGATCTAGTGCCTCCGATTGGTGTGGTCCCTGTGGACACCTACCGAATCACCGGTAAGGCAGCCGTTGAGCGGACAGCCAGTGCCCAGACTGTTCTGTTAGGAGCGCTTTCCGTGGAAATGGGTTTGCCCGTTGGATTTTGGCACAAAGCGATTGAGGCAACTGTTCCGCCAAAAACCATCAAAGCTAACCTGCTCAGTTTTGAAAACGGAAGAAGCTGGTATGAGGAGTGGAAGGGGAGTGTCGTTGCCGGGCATAGTGCCTCCTCGTATTCAGAAGACTTTTCAAATCGAGCAAACAATCAACATAGAGCGGGTGCTTCGGGATTGAAGAAGATTGGCAATTCTTCGGAAGCGGCGATATCGATATCTTCCTGGATGGGTGGGATACCGCGAGTCGAGATAATGAGAGATTGGTGCAAGGGTTGCAACATTTGTGTGTCAGTATGTCCGGAGAGAGTCCTGTCTATTGACCAGCACGAGATTGCCGTGGTGTCAGAGCCCGATCGGTGCACTGGCTGTGGACTTTGTGCACGCCTTTGCCCGGATCTAGCGATAGACATATTGCTGGATGCTGCCCTAGACGACGAACCCGTACCAAGTCTGGCTAAAAAG
>JAJYDM010000028.1 GCA_021777475.1 Actinomycetes bacterium
TCTGTCTCAGTCAAAGAGCGGCCTCTGTGAATCTTTCACAAATGTCAAAGCTGTTGGTAGCCTATGGATGAAAAGGAGTCAGATAACGCAATATTCGGCCCATCACGAGGCCAAAAATTGCAATCAAAGATAACCAAATGAGAAATATTGGTAACTTTCGATCCCGAAAACAGGATCTCTCGTTTTGGTCAGGGTTGAGACGCCATTGGGAGTGTTGCTCGCGGATTGATCAGCACTCCTAGCTACTTCAGTGTACCAAATGAGAACTTGAGACCTAGCGTGGTCTGGGTCAATGAATTTCTCGCCGTAAGTACGACTTCTAACCCGTCTTATAACACGGCGAAAAGATCATACGCTACCTGAGATTTTCCTCGCTCCGCTTTTGCAATAAAGATAGAGTTATTGACCCACCAAAGTGAGTCGATGCCCGACTCGAGCTTTACTACGAGGCGAAAATAGTATTCGTCAGGACTAACCTCCTCTCCCAACGATATGCGTGCCATGACTTCGGGAGTGGCAACTCTAACGCCTGTTGTCGCAGTAAAAATAGGTCCCGCTAAAGAATCGAGCGTGTAGCGCGTATCAATGGTAACTAGACCATTGGGTGCCACAATCTGCCAATCGGCTCCGCCTGGGCGAATGGAACCCGACAGTTTTGGACCCGCAAAGGTCCCTCCCAGAATGGGTACTACTCGGCGCTCACCTTGTGGACCTGGACCCAAGGTGAGCGGATCCCCTAACAGTATGGTGAACCTGCTTACGAAGTCAAGCTTTGGTACGTCAGGAGTGTAGGTCACTAATCCTCGTTTCCGTTTCCATGGCACTCGCAGTTCCGGCACCTTCTCCTTCGATGAACCTTAGCAACCCCAACTTACAAACGTGACAGGCGTTTTTTTCAATGAGTAGGCGCCGCATGATCAAGCCGAGAAAGCGAGATTCTTTATACGTAAACCTCGTCCTGGCATATGAATTCGATATTAGTTGTATTTGACAATCGGTCTGTGTGTTCGAGCGTGCGATGTGAACGAACGCTATTACAGACTGTTGGTTGCTGATTCACCGTCAGCGACGATATGCAGCGCAGCGACTTTGTCCAAAATTCACGGGCAAGATAATCGGCAACTGCACCAGCATGGATCAAATCAATAAATGATATCGACCATGAACTGCTGATGTACAGTGCCCCCGGCAGGATTCGAACCTGCGCACACGGTTTAGGAAACCGATGCTCTATCCCCTGAGCTACGGGGGCGTAGCTGCGTACCAGTAATGTTACCTTTTTGCTTCACCCTATCTGGTCATGCGAGGTTCCATCCTAGATCTGGGTTCTGTGTCAGACGGCGGTCATTTGTCTAAATAGTTTGTGTGTGTGCATCGGGATTTGGAATCGACGCGCACCACGCCTGCTCAACACTTACCGCCGCGCCGGAGGTGAACAATGACCTGCTGGCGGTATTCTTTGGACATCGAAGAGGCGGGCTTGCAGCATGACGAAGGGCTAAGTGACTGCAATCTAGGGAGTTGCATTCGTTCAGAAAGTTACGTGGGCATTGTAACCCTGTGAGGTTTGCATGGTCTGTTCAGTACCGAATTCGTTGCTTTGATCGAGGTTAGTGAGCGTCATTCGACTTAATGTCAAGTCCCTGACTATACTATTGACGGTGAATTTAACACTCTCGAACCGGGGCGACTATGTCGTGCGCGCGGCGATTTGCCTCGCCTCCGCGTACGAGTCGGGTATTCCTACGAAACGGCATCAAGTTTCCACTGAGATGGGGATACCACGGACCTTTGTCTCCCAGATTCTGGGGAATCTTGTTCAGGCCGGCTTGGCTGTTTCTTCGGCGGGGAAGGATGGCGGTTATCGTCTTTCCCGTCCTCCGGCTTCGATGACTCTACTCGAGGTTGTAGAAGCTGGCGAAGGACCGCTTACCCTTGGGAGCTGTACTCTTGGTGATGGTCCTTGCCACTGGGATGCGGTCTGTCCGCTCCACGAGAGCTGGAGTTCGGCGAGTTCCGCTCTTCGAAAGGAGCTGACCGCAACAAGCCTTGCCGAGATTGCTGAGCGCTCTAGGGCGATCGAAGCCGGAACCTACAATATTCCGGCTGATGCCCATCGGGGGGTGGTGTTCACGATGTCAGTGGCTGATTCGGTTCAGGTAGAGTTGGCCGCTGCAAAGGTGGCGATCAAGCTGAGATCGGGAGGGTCGTGGCTTGCCCCACATGTTGAGGCGGCATCGGCAGAGGGAGAGGCCATCAGGGTGCGTGTCGGACCAGCCGGAGCAGGTTGGCTCGGCAAGATCGTTTCGGTACATCTAGGTGAGCCGGAGGGAACTGATGAGGCCCTTGTAGTCCCTTTTACCTGGGAGGCAACTGGTCCGAGTGGGTTGTTCCCGCAACTTGAGGGTAAGCTTCGTCTTTCTGCTGTCGATCCAGAACGGGCTGAGCTGGCCCTTTCGGCACGCTATAGACCTCCGCTCGGCCGTGCAGGACAAGTACTTGACGAGACTTTGCTTTCCCGAATCGCCGCGGCCACAGTTCGGTCTTTTCTGCGTCGGGTCGCGCGAACCTTGGAAGAGATGCCGCCAACCGGTACCTCATTGCAAGGCGATTCTCCTGTGTCTTTGAAACCGCGACAGGCATATACGGATGACTCCTTGGCGGCGAAGGTCGATTCCGATCAGTATGACGGCGCGGCAGAAATTTAGACGGTCCGTCAGATAACGTGACTCAATTTCAGACATGGATTGAGATTGTCTATGTGAACTCCACGGAATTATCCAATTTGATCGAACCTTTGCCCTGTCCGGCCTACTCGTTTGGTCGGCCAGGGCAAAGGCAATTTGGAAGACTGTAGCCCGTGGTCGAGGGGCCCTCAATATGTGGCGGATTAAGGTGAGTCATTGCTTTAATCGGTAGGGCGTCCGATGCGTACCCGCCAGACTTTGGGGCCAGTCTCCATGTAATCCCAGGTGAATTGCCCATTATACTCTGCTTCAAACTGGTACTGGAGGGGCTTGGGATCGTGGTCGTTTACAAGCAGGAATCCCTTTCCTGGAGCTAATGCTCTGTACGAAGCGAATATTTCAGCATGCCGCTGTGCCGGAGCAAGTGCGCGAACATCAAGTTCCTTGTCGATTAGTGCATTTCGTGTTGTGCTCAAAGTTATCGGCTCGCTATTTCGGAGATCGATCATGCGGTGAAGGGCAACTGTCGTCTTGTTTGCCAGGTCCGGCCTTTCAGCTTCAAGTATCGCCCAAGCCGATGCAGTTACACGCGCGGCCTGGTCTTTCAGCCCAGATTTTGCCAACTGTTCTGTCGTATCTAGAAGCAGCGACACCAAAGAAGTTACGAAATCCGCACCGCCACTATTTGTTGCGGACTTTTTGGCGGCTTCAAACAGTTCATGCATTTCGCTCAACAAGACTGCCAAATCCACGTCTTGTGAATTGAGAAGTTGAGGCAGAATCAATTCGTTTTCTTTGTTGACATGCTGGGAAAAAAGCGACGCAAAGCTCTCTGCATGTTCTACGGCTGCAGTGTCGCCGGCGGAGTTCTCTAGGGCAGCTATTTCGTCTATCAGCACTTTATGTTCGGAGGTCATCTTGCTTATTAGGTCCGAAAGTCCCAACTTGTCGACAGCGGCTTTATAAATGGTAGGTTCTTCGGCGATCGCATGTGGAACTACTTCTGAGGTGAGATATGTCACCAAGGCTGTAACAGCTGAGCCACTGGACTCGTTGTTTGCAACTTTGTCACCGATGGATTTGACTCGCAGGTCAACTTCTGCATTTAAAGCCGAATGATGAGCCAGCATAGCGTCATACGCCTCATTTTGGGTTAATGTCATTTCACAAAACTCCTGTTGAAATTGTCAAGTTCTAAATCAATGCCTTCGTAATTTCTAGTATATACTAGAAATATTATGGAGGATCAATCGGGACTTGGCAAGCCATCTATGGGCAGTCTTACAAGTGACGTGTTTCTGAGAGAGGCGAAGGCTTTAGGGGATCCGACTAGATACCGAATATTTCGTTATATCGATGAGGCTGGGCATCCGGTGTACGTCGACGAACTGACGGCTCTCTTGCGTGTAAACCACAATGCGGTCAGACAGCACCTTGCCGTATTAAAAGAGGCATGCCTTGTTTCGGAGCAGGTTGAAAATCGCTCAAAGCCTGGGCGGCCAAGGCTTAAATACATTTTGCATTCTCAAGTTCGGGGATCCTGGGGAACCGAAGGGCCCTATCAAGCCGTGGCGGTCCTCCTTGCTGAAGCCATGAAGTCTAAGCGACCAGTCAGAGACGTTGGCCGTGAGGCTGGGAGAAGGCGGGTTCAGGGACTAAAGGGACAAGATAAGGACCTATTAACCGTCCTGAGCGATAATCTGACTGACGATGGATTCGACCCAAAGGTAGTTGGATCTGATGACGGGTTTGATGTTGTTCTGCAGCGGTGTCCTTTCGTGGAAGTCGCATCCGTGGATCCAAATACTGTTTGTGATATCCACTTGGGGCTGTTAGAAGGACTTGTGCACGAGTTGGACCCTCAACTCGATCTGAGTCTCACTGTTCACGATCCAAGACGAGCTGGGTGTCGCGTAAAAGTGAGGGGTATCGATTCTCGGCCTGGCCGTTGCGAAACACCCTTGGCTCCTGGCATGTCCTAATCAAGGTCTGTTCACCATTATTGGCCCATAGGAACCGGGACAGCTGAATTGCAGCAGGACTTGTTGATCCATCAAATGCTCCGCAGGTTGAGAAGGCAAATGTGGTTTTAGGTCCGCCGAGGAGAGGTAGCTAAACCGAACTTTGGCGTTATCTCCCGCCACATGTCGATACAGTGCTACGGCAGGTTCATTTCAAATACTGGTCTAAGTGAATTCGCCAGATTTTAGGCAGGACCCGGAGAGGACTGGGAAAGGTAAATTAACTGAGTTTTTGGAATTATGGAGGTCGGTGGGCAATTCACTGTCTCGGCAACCAGTGCGAACTCACACACCATGCCCTTTGAAACCGGTCGAGCTGTTGTTGCGATTGTGACCTGGCGTCACGAGCGGGTTGGCTAGTTCTTGCTCTTTTCCACCTTCGGCAACTCTAAAGCGCCATTTCAATTCTCAGACTTGAGAGCTTGGAGATGGTTACCTTAGAATTTCTCTGATCCAGGTTGGTTTTCTCACCAGGTTGTGGTCGATGTTAGTCACGTCGGTAAGGTTCGGCAGATTCTTTACAGAGTTGCGAAGAGAAATTTGGATTCAGTCGAACAGCTTTATGAAATCGGCCGCCAGTGACCTGGCGGGGATGGCATACGCAGGGTGCAGTCGCCTTGTAGAGGCTAGGTACTGATCTGGCGGAAAGTACTCACGAGATTGCACACTCCCATCCGCGTTCTCCTGCCCGGGCTCGGTTCAGGAGTCATGACGGGTAGTAATATTGCGATGGTGATCGGGTTACTCGAAACAGAAATGTGGCAGACCCAGTCATGTTTATGCACATCCTTGGTGGGTCCTAATCCATCGGGATGCAGGGACTTCTGTCACTGAGTTGTGTCAGGGAGGGTTTTGATGGAGTTTTTCAGAACCCAGGTGGCGCCCAACACGCTTGCCAAGCTTGCCGCTCCCAGTGCCAGCAGAAGCGTCGGAAGCACGATGAAGGTTACGAGTGTGCCGAAGACTAAAGGTGCAGAAACCTGGACCGCCCGGTTGACGGAAGTACGTAATCCTACGGCAAGGCCCTGATCTTGTGGCGGGGTGGCTTTTGCAATGAGACTTATTAACGAAGTCTGAGAGAGTCCATTGCCTATGCCAAAAATAACCATGCATACAACTTGGACGAGAATCCAGGTCGACAGTGGTACTGCCATAAACACTACGGCCATTCCAAGAAGGCTCACATTCAGAAGGCGCAGTGTGTCGAATCTGGCATGCAACACTCCTGTCATTGCTGCTGCACCGGCACTTGCCGCGGATCCCAACGACAGCACAATGCCAATTTCCAGAGGATCCCAACCTGCTCGATGCAGATAAACCACATAGAAAGAGTTTCTTATCGCGATAAGTGTGAGGCGGACGACTGAGCCGACGATGATAAGGCGGAATGTTGGCAATCGGAGAAGTTTGAATGCGCGTCCAAAGTGGCGGGTTTCCAGGTCCGATGGATTTAGGGCCACCGATTTGGCACCGCTATTTACGGTGGTGTTCGAAGAATCATGCCCAGTGACGGAAAAAGCCACCGCGGCGATTGATACCGCAGCAACTAGAAACGCAGTAGTTACGTTGGTACGCGATATAAGTAGTCCAGCAAGGAATGGTCCGCCGAAATTACCGGCCTGGGCGGATAGGCTCAACCAGCCAATTCGATGAGCACGCCGGTTTCCCTCTTCGTGTTCTCTTGTAACCGCCGTCTGAGCGCCGATCCAGGCTGCAGACCGACCCAATCCGGCAATCATTTGCCAGAATCCGAACAACCAAACGTTGTTGATCGAAATGCTGAGCATCGTCGCAATTGCTGCGGCAATTGCACCTATGAGAACAATATTGCGGCTACCAAGTCGATCTGCAGCTGCGCCGATTGGTATTCCAAGAATCATGGGAGCAATCGATACCGCGGCCACGTCCACTCCAATTGCAAACGAGGATCCGTGCATAGTTAAAACCCATAAAGGAATGAGTAACATGACCATCGACTGAGAGATTCGTTGTCCGATGGCAATGCTGAATACCAGATTTGCAGAGCGCTTAGCGATCGTTGGCCCCCTATTTACCTCTGAAACAACTATATTTCTAAGGTACGATCATATTTCCATTACGTCTGCTTCGCCATCTGAAGGGTGTCCAAGTCCATTTAATATCTGAAAGTTTGCTGGCGAGAGGTGGATTGCGTTGGTCAGAATTTGAGGCAAGCTGGGTCGGCATATCTCGTCGTGCGGTCGGCGCAGCCATCGGAGCAGAACAGGCTTTAGGTGGATCCCATAGCAGGGAGATAATATGGTGACAGACGGTCACTTGGCGAATTCTTGTTTTGAAGGTATGCCGATTTGGCCGGATCGTCTCCTAGATGGGTCGAAGTGATTCCTGTGGACGATCCGGACCTATTCGGTGGCAATAGGTACCTTTCAAGTTTTCCGCACATTTCGACCATGATCTGGCCGCACCCAGTGGGCATGGCTGAGTCGCGTAGTTTAAACTTAGGGTATGTAAGACATCGTGATGGCTCATTGGGCTGTCAATGGTCGGGCTGGCGTCTGCAGCCAGATTCATACCGTTCGAATTTGTGCCCTATTATTAGCGCAGCACTTTTGTATTAGAGTCAATCGTGAAGGGATGTCGTCTAGGCATGGAAATTGACAAGAACACTCTCGAAGAGAACCTCCGACTATGGCTAAGGGAAGACATAGGCCACGGAGATATTAGTACAATGCTCACCGTGCCGGCGGGAACTATGGGTAAAGGGCGATTTGTGATGAAGGAAGACGGCGTCATCTGTGGTCTTTCTGTGGCTTCCAAGACCTTCACCATCGTTGACGATGGAGTCACTTTTGTTCCCATGATAGAAGAAGGCCAGGAAGTCAAGAAAGGTGAGATCATCGCTGAGGTGTCGGGGGACCTTGGCAAGATCATGGCAGGGGAGAGGGTTGCACTAAATCTGCTTCAGAGGCTGTCAGGAATTTCCACCAAAACCCGTGCCTTCGTGAATGAGATCCAGGGTTACAGCACCAAGGTGTTGGATACGCGCAAGACTACCCCTGGATTGCGTTTCCTTGAGAAGTATGCTGTGACCGTTGGGGGAGGGCAGAATCACAGGTTTGGTCTTTTCGATGGAATACTAATCAAAGACAACCACATAAAGGCTGCCGGAGGAATCACCAAGGCCCTGGAACTGCTCAGCAAGTCAGCACCCCACTACCTTGCGGTCCAGGTGGAGGTTGAGACTCTGGATGAGCTCAAGGAGGCCTTGGATCACCGGGTTCCGGCGATTCTCTTAGACAACATGACTACCGAAATGATGGCCGAAGCGGTGAAAATCACCGCCGGACGCGCGAAGTTGGAGGCCAGTGGCAACATGACTGTTGAGAGGGCGAGAGAAGTTGCAGCCACGGGAGTAGATTTTATCTCTGCGGGATCATTGACGCATTCAGTAAAGGCTCTCGATATCTCTCTGAAAGTTTCTTGATCGTTTTGAGGTTGTTTGTCGCCTCGGGAAGACGGACATATTTTCTCGAATTCAATCGAGCTGTACACCCGGTTGCGTCGCATCTTCGAATGCGCCGCTCCAAACTTGGACGTCTTCCAATTGACCTACGGTCCTGATGCGGTTTAGTGCAACCTATGTCAAAGTGGACAAAGAGTTCCGGGCCAGCTGCATTTGTACGGCTCCTGCCATCCTCTAAATGGACTCTTCCTCTCCGCCATCTGAAAGTATTTGATTGATCTCGATCTCGGCGTTGCTTATCCTTGATCTGCAGAAGTCTATGAGAACCTTTGCTCTACTGACCTCCTTTGCCAACTGATCGATGTCCTGCTCGCTGGAAAGCTGTTCCACCAGAACACGCAGTTCGTTTAGTGCATCGACATAGCTAAGTCCTTCGCCGGCAGGTTCAGACACCAGCACCACCCCGTTCTTTATGTTCAACATTTGTCGTTTTCTCGTTCACTGTAGCGACAAAGCTACTATGGCCAACGATCCCCTTGATCCTTTGACCCACTTCGATCTCGTCAATGGCTCTGATCAGGTATCCGGATTCGCTTGCCAAAAGTGAGAAGCCCCTCTTCGACATCTCCTCAGGATCGCTGGCCCTGGTGTAACTTTCGAGAAGATCCATTACGTGGCTCTGTTCGCGGAGGACGCTTAGGGAGTTTGCTTTTGGTAACCCAGCAAGCGCTTCCATTTGACGCAGCTGTTCTGCGATAAGGTGGCCGCCTGCGGCATTTATGACGTGGCAGGTGACAGAAAGCTCGGATCTCGCGTTGGCCGTAGCGAGGACAGTGCCCCCTTTGATTCGTTCCAGGTACTGACCAATACGCATATCATGAAGATGGGTCAGTTCGATTGGCCCTCTGACTGATTGATGCGCAATTTCCGCGAGTTGAAGTCTGGCCAGTTCAAGCCCGGAACGCCCTAAGTCGCGTATTTTTTGGCGGAGTTGGTCGATTTCATCGAGGAACTCCTGGACTCTGGTGACAACAGCACGCGCCACACTCTGAGGTACGTCAAGATACCTGTTGGCAACCTCCTCGACCAGCGTTGTGTCGGTGGAGTGGCCGATACCGACCCAGACCGGAATGGAACTGGCGGCGACTGATGTCACGACTTCGTCAGTGTCAAAGACTGAAAGGTCGGACATGGATCCGCCTCCACGGACGAGACATATCAGGTCCAATTCAGATCTCTGGAGCTGTCGTATCGAGGTCGAAATCTGGATTGGTGCCGCTTCACCGGCTGTCGATGCGGGTCTGTACGTCACCTTGAATGCGAATCCGCTTCTGGTGAGCTCTCCAAGGAAGTCACTTTCAGCCGCACTGCCCTGGGCGGTGACGAGTCCGACCCGGAGTGGTACGAGCGGGGTTTGAAGATCATGGTTGTGATCCCAGATGCCAAGCTGTCGGAGTTTTGTCCGTATCTTCTCTTTAGCCTGAAGATTTGCCATTTGCGACAGACCGAAATCGATTTCTTCAATTTGAAAGGAGAGCCTGCCGCCCTTTGGCCAGAAATTCGGCTTTACTCTTGCCACGAGGCTGAGTCCATTGCGTAAAGTGCCAAGAGGTGTCGAGTTAATTTGACTAAGTAGAAAAGGGGCTCTGGTCTTCCAGATGACGCAGCTCACGGTTGCCACCGGAGCCGCCGAGGCAAGTTCAGCGAATTCCTGAAGGTCAAGATAGTGATGACCGGAGCTATGAGCTGAGTATGATGCGATGACTCCCTTTACCCAGATTCCTTCCGTGCCAAAGCTCTGGTTGAGCGCCGCCTTCACAAATTCGCCCAGCTCTGACACTGACAGGACCGTGTTTTCAGAGACTTCGGAGAACAATTCAGTACCTAACGTTTAAAAAAGTGGGTATCAGAAGACACATAAGAAATGTTAACCAATAATTTGGAGTTGAATTGCAATTTTCTAACTAGTTGGTATTGCCTTGGGGTTTTTGTGTGGCAACCGCTGAAAGACAAAGAGCGTGCCGACGAGTTGGCACGCTCTTTGTCAGAAGCGGCATCGGTCTTTTAGCAAATTGGAAATTAATTGACCTGTTCAGTATCTTTTTCAGACGGTCCGTTTTCGCTGTCTTTGTACCACCTTCGCCAAATTCCCTTATGAACCGGAATCAAGTGTGGGATGTCTCTGAGGCCTGGTATGAAAGGAATTCCGAGCAGCAGTATGGTGGCAACGCCGGTCATGTAAACGGCTATTAAGTCAACGTTAGCTGAATTGCGGAATCCAGGCATCTGGTACCAAAGGGTATAGAGCCAGAGCCAAGGCTGTCCAGGGTAGCTGCCAGTCTCATTCATAACTCCCCATTGAGTACCGGTGAGATGCTGGGCTTTGGCCAGAGAGGCGAAATACTGGCCATCTTCCAGAAAAAGCAGCGGCTTTGTAAAGTTGGTGCCATAGAAAGGTTGTTGAGCGAGAAGATCCGCATCCAACGCGCCTGATCGAGCTAGCGAGAACTCTGCTGAGATCAATTCGGGCACTGGTCCGTCGTTAGCCGATGGGACCGAAGGCTGGCCTGCAATGAACCTCACCTTTTCCACGGCCTTGAGATAGGCGCTATCCCAGGCCTGTTGCGTTGCGTGGGAGGAGTGCACATATGTGCCAAGGGCGAAGGCAAGTGACGCATTGGTCGCGGCCAGTTTCGAAAGTGGTGACAGTACGAACGCGTTCGCGGTGTCAATCGGCTCCTGGATTCCAGCTAGTGTTTGCGGAGAAAACAACAGACTTTGGACATTGTTGGATCCGTTGTTGTATGGGGGTCCATACTTTGCAGTCTCGCTGGTACCAGCAAGTTCAGACGCCGCAGTAGCCATAAAATCAGCTGGTGCAGTCTTTGCCCAGGTGGTAATAGTTGCTGGCGGGTCATTTGGCGATGATAGAACGCCCGCGAGTATTACGACGAGTACCGCAACAACCAAAGACGCGAGTGAGGCCTCCTTGACGATATCGTACTTACGGGTGGGGCCTTTCCAGTCGCCGGCGTCTGATTGAGCCAATTCCCGACGGGCTAACCTGCCGCGGACACGCTGCTGCGGCAACGGGTGAACCACACCACGTACCCTGACCATGAGCACGTGTATTCCAACAAGCAGGATTAGGACTATTGGGAGTAGGACAACGTGCCATAAGAGCATCTGCCCGAAGTTCATCAGGTTGAAGAATGCTCCTACCCCTGTTGCGTTCAGTGCATCCTTTCCGTTGGTTGAAATCCATTGAGCATCAAAGTTCTGTTGCGAAAGGTATCCAGAAAAGCATTCGACAATCGATGCGCCGAAGGCTATAACGCCGGTCATCCAGGTCATCGCTCGCCGACCCCGCCATGCAGCCATCCAGAACTTTCCCCAAAGGTGGATGACAATGAAAGCCATGAAAAGCTCGACGCTCCAGAGGTGCAGGCTGTTGAAGAAGTGTCCAACTGAGTTGGTGTGCCACCAGTCCGTTCCCCCCAATGCAATCAGGAACCCCGAGACTATGGCTATGCCCAACGCTGCCAGACTGGCCACGCCGAAGATATAGATCCATGATGCCACGTAGGCCGGTTGTCGATCAGGCAGTAGCTTGGCCGGCGGAAGTAGCCTTATGCCTGTTTGGCGAATTTTGGCGGTCCACATGCCCTCTGATTCGCCATTTTCGCCGGACTGGGGTCCGGCCGCCTGTGGGCCCAATGACTCTGAGGTGGTCCGGTATTTCCACGCATGTTTCGATCCTGGGAAAGGAATATACATGGCGATCACAAATATTGCGATCATCAGCGCAATCATGAGGATATTGGCGAGCGAAATCGTGAAAATGGACCAATTTACATAGTGACCCGGTGTATTCAAATCTATTCCGCCGACCAGCAGAGCAATCAGACTCATAAGTGCTTCCTTTCGTGTGGTGGAGCAGAGGCCTCGATGAAGCTCGGCCCGCCAATAGCAGATATGTCTTTTGAGAGCTAGACCTAATTAGCAGATCTTTTGAAATATATATTCTCACAAATTCGGGAAGGATTCCTTAGAGAAATGTCTTGGGCAAAAGTTTGCGGATCAAACAGACTTTCTGTGTCCGAAGTTAAGGTATCGGATGCGCGTGTTTAATACCTTTGCTTCAAATGACTAGTCCTAACCGAACGTTGACGATTAGTTGGATGAGGTTAATACGCATATCGCAGAGTCAGAAATGTTTGATGACAGATCAGTCACGTCATTGTTTAAAGTGAGGGACATTTTCCATCAAGTATCTTTCTAGCGTGTCTACAGCGCCAATCCGGTTTCCCCACTGTGGGCGCGAACGCTTTCCTCGAAATCCTGGAGGTGTCTCATGGTTGCTCTGGACGCTTCTTCAGAATTTCCGCGAACTACCGCTGAGAAAATCGACTGATGTTCCTTGAACGAATGATATAACACGTCTCGGGAATCGTCGCCGAACTGTTTGGTTGATTCCAGCGCTTGCGACAGTGCCCTTGTCAACCTTAGGAGAAGCATGTTGCCGGAGGCTTTTGCGAGATGATCATGGAATTGCCTTGCAGTCCTGTTGTATACCGCGGAGTTCAGGTCCTCAAGGGCCGCTTCCATTGAGGACAAGTCCTCTTCCATTGATCGCAATTGTTCAGGTGTTCGATGTTGCGCGGCCAGCTCCATGGTTCTAATCTCAAGAATCTGACGGATTTCCACTAGATTTGAGATTAGGGCGGTGCGGTTACCTATCATCAGCGCTGTGGTCCAAAGTTGGGCGTCTAACAGATCCCAATTCTCCAGCGGTTCAATCCAAGTTCCACGCCCATGCTCAACCCTTAAGAAACCCTTGCCTTGGAGGTACTTTACGGCCTCACGGACCTTTGTCCGAGATGCCTGAAACCTTGCACACAGATCTGCTTCATTGGGCAACGCCTCGCCAAGTGGCAGTTCCTTGCTCCTAACCATGTCAAGTATCTCACTCACAACCGTCATCACAATTCTCCAATCATAGGACATATGAGGACTGTGTGCGAATTTTCGAGACATTTCCTCTCGCCCATGGGTTGCTGAACTCTTCGTTCCCTGCCTCGGTTCATTTCGCCAGCGAAAACCTTTGAGGTCAATGTTGCACCAAAACGCTGGTGGTGTAGTTTGCTAAATATCGGATTCTCGTCGCTTCCCACTAAGGGAATGCTAGACCTTTCCGACAATACATTATTGGTAAATGGCTATACATTAATGATTTGTCTTGACATATGATGTCATACGTGTTAGGACTGGATAAAGTAATACGGGGTGCGTAATGGCTTGCGTTTTGAATTATGGGTAGTTCCATGTCGGAACTCTGGAACGTGATTTGGTTTGGACAGAATCAGGGAGATATTTCTGACTGGTTCTCGGATGAACGTTCAAGGGATCTGGGCTAGCAATTCATGTCGCGCATTTGAGAACAGAAGGTAGACGGCACACCGAGGGAGTGTGCCGTTGAGCTACGGCTCAAACTGGCAGGAAAACAGGAGGGGAAATGGTTGCCAAGGACATTAGGTGGTTCATCGAATCATTGGAGAAGGCTGGGGAGCTAACGCGTATTCAAGCGAAGGTGGATTACAACTTGGAACTTGGGCACGTGGCGAAGTTGTCCGAGGAGCGCGGTGGTCCTGCGCTGGTTTTTGAAAATGTCGGTAATTACGACATGTCGGTTCTGAGTAGTATGTACACGAGTGCCCGGAGATTGGCGATCGCCTTGGGAGCAGATGAGAAGTCGTCCCTTTGCGAACTGGCAAGGTTCTGGGCAACCAGGACTCACCACCCAGTTGCTCCAAGCTATGTCTCAAACGACGAAGCTCAGGTATATGAGAACACATTCGAAGGTGAGGAGGCTGATGTTCTCAAGCACATCCCGGTGCCACAGCTTTATCCTGAGGATGGTGGGCGTTTCGTTGGAACTGCCATAAGTGTGGTTACCAAGGATCCCGATAGTGATTGGGTGAACGTCGGCACCTATCGGAGCCAGGTCTTAGATGGCAAGACTCTCGGACTGCAGCCTCTCAAGGGAAAGGATTCTGACCTTCACATACAGGCTGCTCGCAGGAAAGGGCTTGACCGGATACCAGCAGCGTTCGTTTTCGGTTCCGACCCACTGTTATTTCTCACAGCAAGTACTTTGTTTGGACGAGGGCTATGCGAATACGACATGGTTGGTGCATTGAGGGAGGAGCCAATGGTTCTTACTTACGGTAAGTACACTGGTCTGCCCATTCCTGCGAATGCCGAAGTTGTGATAGAGGGAGACCTCATGATCAATGATCTCAAGCTGGAGGGGCCATTCGGAGAGTACACCGGCTACTACTCAGGGACCCCAAGCCCGAAGGTTTGGCTGGATGTCAAGAGGGTTTCGTACCGCGACAATGCCATATTTCCGATCAGCACAGTGGGACGTCCAACAACTGATATTCACTACATTCAAGCGTTGAACCGAGCGGGAACGTTATGGGGAGAGTTGGAGGATATGAGAATAGACGGCATAAAGTCGGTCTATT
This sequence comes from Actinomycetes bacterium, assembly GCA_021777475.1. Classification (GTDB taxonomy): domain Bacteria; phylum Actinomycetota; class Acidimicrobiia; order Acidimicrobiales; family Acidimicrobiaceae; genus SCQM01. The sequence continues at coordinate 14,681 of JAJYDM010000028.1, forward strand.
TTCTTCCGGAGGCCACGGGAAGATTTGTCGTAGTGGTTTCAGTGGATCAGAAGTACCCAGGGCACGCTGAGCAGGTTGGCATGGCTGTTCTGGGATCGAGCACTGGCCATTATGGAGTCAAATACGTCATTTTAGTCGACGGTGATATTCCGGCCGACGATCTGCCACGGGTATGGTGGGCCATTGCCACTCGGTCGCAAGCAGACCGGTGTGAGATAATCAAGCGCGGCCGATCTACGGCATTGGACCCATCCTTGCCGATAAATGCAAGGGACATTACTTCGAAGATGGTCCTCAACGCGACTCTTCCCTGGGAGTGGAAAGAGAAGCCAAAGTTGATCGAACTCGATCCCCAAATGGTTGAACATGTCAAGGGTCGATGGACCGAACTCGGCCTCGCCGACGTACTGCCCCTGTAGCAGGGGCTCGTGATTTGAGAATGTCATCTCAGATCGGGCAAGTATTACGGAGAGGATTGACTTTGGCAAGAGCAGAGATACCTGCACGCATTCGGAACTTTGTGTTTGACATCGACGGGTGTCTGGCCGTCGATGGAGAACCGATTCCCGGCGCTTTTGAAACGTTAGCAACACTTCGGGAACGGGGATACGGCTTCGTGTTTCTCACAAACGACAGCTACCTGTCTACGGCGGCATGGCAAGCGAAAGCGATAACCTTGGGGTTTGACTTTCCAGATTTGGTGGTCATCACAGCTGGGCAAATACTTGTCCAGCTGGCCGCCGATCGCTATCCCGGCGGAAAGGTACTGCTATTTGGATCAGAGGCGCTCGGTCGGGAGGCGGAGGCTCTCGGGCTGAAGCTTCTTCCGACGGAGCGCGGTCACGAGGCCGATGTTGTTCTTGTGGCTCGGAGCCCCTCATTCGATTACGACGACATGACCGCAGGTCTCCGCGCTCTTCGGGCTGGAGCAGGCTTCATAACGTCCAGCATGGCTAGGGCGATACCGTCTAAAGGTGGACCGGTTCCCGGTACAGGTGCGACAACGCAGGCAATGGCCTTTGCTTCGAGAAGGCGGGCGACCATCGCTGGAAAGCCGAGTGCATTGGCTGCACGGGTCTGTTTACAGATTGCCGGTTTCAACCGTGAGCATACCGCGTTCGTGGGTGATGATGTGGAGCTTGATATCGCGACGGCCAAGCGAGTCGGCGCGTTTTCAATTCTGGTTCTCACTGGAGCCACACGAATCGAGGAGGTGCCCCAGCTAAGGCCACTGCTGGTCCCAGATCTTGTGATGGATTCAGTTGCCGATGTCCCAAGAATGCTGTGGGGGTAGCGGGCATGCTCGGGGACGTTAAAAGCAGTGCCTTGTGCAGAGTGCCAGCTTCAGTAGGCGTCTGATTTTTGCCTATTTGGCGTGGCTTCGCCAAGAGTTCGCCTTCGCGGTTCGGTACCGGTCTGAAGGACATACCCAGTAGGGGGAGGGTCTATTTCGAGGAGTGGTTTGAGGATTCGGGTATAGCGTGGCAGGGCCTCGGCAAAGCCGTGGCTCGTTTTCAGCGGAAGTTGTTGAAGTCCGTTGGTGTCGCCACTGGTGAAATTGCTCTAGAAACTGATGACAGTGTCTGGAGTTTGAGAAATTTGACTGCGAAGTATCATAGCTGTAGTGTGACGTTGGTCACACTCCTCCCGGGGGTTTTGCCAACCGGCAATTGGTTGGTTTTTGTGCAGTTAGGTAAGTATTTTGCGGTCACATGGAGGGTATATAAGGGCCTCAAGGGGTGCCTGTTGCTTATGTGAAGCGATTTGACGCGTCCGGACAGGGCGTGTCATAAAGGGGGGGTGGAAGCATGACCACCATGCATGAAAAGGTTGTACACCGGTTTGCCAGTCCATTTGACGTCAAGTCTGCACCCGGAGCTGAGGGCTGGGAGGAGATGTATCCTTACTACTTTTTGTTCTCTGAGGAGAACCGGGAGTGGGAGGATGGGATGCTCTGGTACCAGGATGGAGTACACCATCCTGAAGTTCTCTATCCGTTTGACACAATTACCCATGAGTGTTGGCGTACGGCTTTAGGGCAGTACAACTCCCGCATCTTTGCCATCCCGCCTGCGTATGGCATAGAGCAGCGTATCGTCAACGGCTACCTGTATATTGCCGCGGTTCCAGTTTCGTCCGAGGAGCGCATGCAGGAGCGGGTAGAGATCTTTGTCCGCCGCGCAGGCAACTATTACGCGAATTGGGACAAGATCTTCGACCAATGGAAGGTCAAGATGGTCGCGCTAATCGAGAAGCTTGAGAAACTAGAGGTTCCTCATTTGCCGCGTTTGGATGCGGAAGAGGTCGTTACAGAAATGCGTGGTATTAGCGCTGGTTGGCGACTGGTGGAAGCATATAACGCTGCGATTGAAAACATGTTTGTGGCCTGGCAGTACCACTTTGAAATGTTGAACATTGGCTATGCAGCATTTCTTAACCTTTTTATGTTCTGCAAGCAGGCTTTTCCGGGAATCAAAGACGAGTTGATTGCCCAAATGGTTGCGGGATCGGAGCTGCTGTTCTTTCGCCCAGACGATGAGTTGAAGAGGCTTGCGCAATTGGCGATCGATCTTGGCATCGCAGACAAGATAAGGGTTTCCAGCAAGCCGGAGGATATTCTCGAAGGGCTCAGACGGGATCCGGCTGCAGCTAAATGGGTCGCGTCACTTGATGAGATTTGGCACCCTTGGTTCTACTTTTCAAATGGTGCGGGTTTTTACCATCACCATCGGTCATGGATTGATGACTTGACTGTGCCCTGGTCGGCGCTAACGGGATATATCGACAGACTTGAGAGGGGAGAGAATCTTGCGCGGCCGAAGCAGGCGATTCTTGATCGGCGCGAACGGCTGACATCGGAGTATCGGGAGTTGTTGGCAACGGACGAAGATAGAGCCGTGTTTGACGAGAACATCAACCTTGCCAGGGTCGTGGCTCCATATATCGAGGACCATAACTTCTATGTCGAGCACTGGCATCACACTGTCTGGTGGAACAAAATTCGTGAATTTGGTGACCGGCTTGTAGAGGGAGGATTCCTCGAGGATCGTGAAGACATGTTCTTCATGAACCGTTGGGAGGTTGGGCAGGCCTTTGCCGACATGGTGGCTTCGTGGGCGTCTGGTGGCCCCTCTGGTGGACAGAAGATCTGGCGGCAAAAGGTTGCCGAACGTAAGCGCATCTTCGATGCACTTCACGATTGGGCGCCACTGCCGGCCCTTGGACCAGTGCCGGAGGAAATTACTGAGCCGTTCACCGTCATGCTGTGGGGAATAACCACTGATCGCGTGAGGTCGTGGCTCGGACTTGGCGGCACCGTGGCCGAAAATGAGATTCAGGGAGTTCCAGCTTCGCCGGGAACCGCGGAGGGCCGGGCAAGGGTGGTCCTAAGTTCGTCAGAAATTGGCAAAATCGAACAGGGAGAGATACTTGTTTGTCCGATCACTGCTCCGTCTTGGGGACCAGTGTTTTCAAAGGTGCAAGCTGCTGTTTCAGATATTGGCGGCATGATGAGTCACGCTGCGATCGTGTCTCGTGAGTATGGTCTTCCGGCAGTTGTGGGAACCGGCACAGGTACTAGGCGCATCAAGACGGGCGACATGCTGAGAGTTGACGGAAATACCGGGCTTGTGACAATACTGCCAAAGAGTAAGTAGTGAAGGAGTGCAATATGGAGTACATTTTGCCGCTCAAGGACTGCCATGCCCACTTCTCCGAGGTGGTGGGAGGTAAGGCAATGGGCCTTGGTTCGTTGCTACGTCAAGATCTGCCAGTTCCACCCGGGTTTGCGGTGAGCACACACGCGTATCGTGAATTCGTAGAGGCCACTGGAATTGACCGTGCGATCCAGAAGAATCTCCGTCATGCAGATACATTGGAAAGACAGAGGGTGGCTTCAGAACGGATCCGCAGCCTATTTGAGGAGTCAGAACTTCAGGGTCCATTGTTTGGTGAACTGACGGAAGCCTATCGGGAGTTGGGTCCGCAGGGCTCTCTTCCGGTTGCTGTCCGCTCCAGCTCCGTGAGCGAGGATGCTGCCGAGGCCTCATTTGCTGGTGAACACGATACCTTCCTTTGGGTCGAGGGCCCGGAAGCTGTGGCAAAAAATGTGCTGCGATGCTGGTCGAGTCTGTTCACGCCTCAGGCCCTTTCGTATTTCCGACAGTTCGAACTCCATCCAGACGAAACCGCAATGGGCGTGGTTGTCCAAACCATGGTTGCTGCGGAGGCGGCTGGCGTGATGATAACAATTGATCCGGTGACGGGAGACCGTTCACAGATTTCGATTGAGGGTTCATGCGGCTTGGGTCTTGCGGTAGTCGGAGGAGAGGTGACACCCGACCGGTATTTCGTGGACAAGGTGACCCTTGATATCCGCTCAAGGATGATCTCGCCGAAGGGCATCGCGTACCGGTTCGACTCCGAGCTCGGCGAGGTTTGCCGAATCGAGATTCCGGAAGAGGAACAAATGAGGCCTTGTCTGACGGAAGAGGAAGTGATTCAGATAGCGGCACTGGGCAAGCAGGTTGAGCGTGCTCTCGGTACCCCACAGGATATTGAGTGGGCACTTGGGCCAGGTGTCTCCGGTGACAGGGAAATCTATCTGCTCCAGACGCGACCGGAGACAGTTTGGCGGAACAAGCAGGCAACGCCGTCAGCAACCTCACACACTTCGATCATGAATCGCCTAGTGGGAAATATGAGCGTTCCGATGCGGATCGTGTAGTTCTGAAAGACTTGGTGAATAAAGCAGGACCCAGGAGTGTCAAGTGGGCAGATTAGATCGTTCGTGGTCTTTCCACTAGCTCTTTTGGTAGGAAGTCAAAGGGTTGCTATTCAAATGCCGGTCGTTGGGCAAGTGCACATCGACCGGACACGCCCTTGGTCGGCCTTTGGGGGAATTGATAAGAGAGGACGAATCAATGAGCATAACAGATAAGGCAGGGGAATTAGTGTCCGAGGCCACTGCGGCTCCTGTCGCAGCGCCGCAAAAGAGCGGCCGAGGCCCTCAACCAACAGTAGGAATCGCGGGACTGATTCTTGTAGCAATCGTTTTCGCGGTGCTTGGGATCGTTTGGTCACCGCAAACGTCGCTTGTGGTACTCGGCCCGATTTCAACGTTTGCGCTTCCCGCGCTTGTGGTGAGTGCAATTTGGTGGGGAGGGTGGCCATTTTCCCGGTTCGGAAGAGCCGTGTCCGGGCTGGCGCACACCATTATGATCGCGTTAGCGGGTGTAATTTTGACTGGCATAGGCCTACTCATTTCCGGGCATCTCAACATGCACGGGATGTTTGCGGCCAATGCCGCTCAGCTGAACAGCAAGGGTATTCTGACAACCTTCCCGTTTACAGTTCCAATTGCGGCAACTGTTTTCGTGACTATGCTACAGCTTACATTTGTGTCCGGCAAGTGGCCATTGCATAAGATGCGCACCGCAACCTCCGGTATTGCAGCTTTCGTGCTGAGCTGGGTAATTGGAGTTGCATTATATTTCCTGCTTACAAACTGGAACTCCGTACCAATTGCGGCGCGGTCGGCTCTAGGTCTGCGCAACGGTGTGGGTCCAATGAACGCCATCGATTTCACGGCCTTGCTTCTTTGCATAGTCGTGTATCAGATGTCATTCTTTGTCTTGTTCAAAGGGTGGCCGTTTGCCGGAATCAAGAGTTCGGGCGCCCGGCTTGCCGCATCGCATCTGGCGACGATCGGTGGAGGCTGGATTACTTACTTTGTGCTTCTCGATGGTTTCAAATTGCAAGATCCAGTTATTGTGGGTGCATGTGGCTCCACGATTGCGGCGATCTTTATCGTGGCAATGCTTTTCGAGACATGGCCATTTCAGAGTGAGGACCCTGCGAATAATCGACTTGGCTCAGCAGTTTTGGTTATCGCCACCACGGGAGTCGTTTACTTTGGGCTGAGGGCCTTGGGGCACTTGACAGGTACTTGGGTTCAGGCCCCCGTCGAACTTTGGATAGGCGTGAGTGGACTGAACTATATAGCTGCAGTGATCATTCTGCATTATGCCGTATGGGGACGGTGGCCCTTGGAGCCGCCGATGCCGCCACCGGAGTCGTGAAAAAAGGTTGAAGTGCGCTGTAGGACGGCGAGATGGTGAGATTGGACCTCCCGCAAAGTCATCTGGGTTTTGATGAATTTGCGGGAGTGCATGAGTGGGATTAAGTTTGGCGCAACGGGTCTTTTTTCGCCCGTCAGTCGGCGTTCATGACGATGATCTGGGAATAAATTTATGGGTCAGACGATGTCAAGTGAGAGCAGTCTCAATGTGAACGCTGTTGTGGATTTCGCAAGTTACCTAATGGTGTACTGGCTCTGCAAGGGGCATGAACATAGGTCATGATTTTGGTTGCGCGGCCAGCTTCGCATGTTTCAAGGATGCAATGGGAGTATCAAGGAGGAATGTGATGGAGAAGCCGTTGACATCAAGGTGAGCGGAATCGGCACATGAGAAGATCGTGGGAAAGGAAATGGGCCCGCCTGCAAATTGGACCAGGCCCCGTGCCTAAGGAATAATAGGTGATCAACGTCGACCAGGCCGTGGGCGGGAAAGTCTCTTGTTTGGCATGAAGAAGTCCTTTTGGCACTTACCTTTCACTTTGGCACCTCCAAATCCACGCAGGCATTTTTGCCTGTCTCCTTCTGTTTCGCTAGAGTCTTGGACGCCGATGAGTGTCACATGCATTTCACGGCCTTGATATGAGTAGCGAAAGAAGGAATGATGACGATTCGAGGAATAATACTTGATATAGACGGAACAGTAGTGTTGGCGAACAAGGTCCTCGATGGTGCACCAGAAGCCCTGGCATTTTTGCGAGAATTCGGTTATCGGATTGTTTTCTGCACCCAGCAAAACGAATTTTCGGATCGAGTTATCAGTGAGCGACTGCACTCAGCCGGACTGCCTGTGTCGGAGCAAGAGATTGTTTCGGCCGGGTCTGTGTCGGTCGATGTTCTTTCGAAGAAGTATTGTGGGTCGCCAATTTATGTTGTCGGAAGCGAATCACTCCGAGACCGTATGACCAGAGCTGGGATGAAGGTTTTGCCGGATCAGCAAGGTGAGACTGCTGATGTTGTGCTCGTGGCCACGGATTCCGACATTAACTTGACGCGGTTGTCGGCAGCCGCCGAAGCGGTTCGACGTGGGGCGGATTTCTATGTGACCAACCTTGATCGAGGGGAACCGATGGAGGATCGGATCATTCCTGGCCCTGGCTCTTTGGCTCTCGCGATTGGCTACACTGCTGGACGCCGACCGACTGTATTGGGAAAGCCCTCGCAAACTATGGTCACGGCGGTTCAGGAACGGCTGAATTTGCCGGCGTCTGCGATCGTGGTAATTGGAGACCAGCCTGCACAAGACGTTAGATTGGGCCGCATGCTCGGTGCCGTTACAGTGCTTCTTTTGTCAGGAGTGACAAGTGCAGGTGCTCTAGAGAGGACGTCTTCGTCATATCGCCCTGATGCTGTCTTGGCAAGCATTCGGGATTTCCCGGCATGGTTGGAGGCATTCAACATGACTATATCAAACACTGGTCCAGCCTCGCGATCTACTGGGACGTGAGCGGCAACCTGGCGTTGACACTTATGCGCTTCAATGCACGAATCGGTGTGTGTTGAAGTTGAGATTCGGTACTTCGTGAAAAGTCAATGCCCAACTCTGAAACTTGATTAGACCTATACGAAGTATCTGTCGGTGCTGGATTGTTCAACATTTTGCGTCAGTCAGACCGGAACATTATATCTACCAGATGGGCCAACCAGGTAACAAGGTGCCTGTGGGTGGGTTTTGCAGAATGCCGCCGGGGGAACCGAGCGACCGTAAAAGCTGGGAAAAGTTGTATCCGAACTGCGTGGAGTTAGATCCTCCAAATTGGCCGAAGCGCCGAGCCATTGTCTCGCCGGAGGACGCGGGATCCGCCCACCCAGTTTCGATGCCATCAAAACCTTCATACATCGTGCCGATCATGGTTGATGAGTCCACATGTTGACCAATTCGTACAAAAGGCTTTATGTCTTCGGCGGCGTAGACAACGAGTCCGGCAGCAGGCCCCTGGGATAGTCGGTAGGTGATGAAGGTGCCACCCGGCCACCCTCCGTTGAAAACGCTCAGGACGACCCCGGTACCGATTGCATAGATCGGTCCGTAGCCGTGATAGTCGACTCCCTGATCGATTCTCTCGGGTGACAAGGCACGGATGGCTCTAAGTGGATTGGAGTAGCCGCTGGGACTAGACGGAACGCCAAAAGAATTTGACGTTGAGTTCGTAATTATCTGCCTAGCTCTTGCTGCGGCTTGTTGGGCTAGTGCTGCCTGTTGTTGTGCCACAAGAGACGCAATTGAAGCGTCTACGGAATTTAGTTGAGACTTCTCCTGTCCAATTGTTAGAAGCGCGGAGTTCTTGGCTGCGGTCATCTGATTGAGTACTGTTACCGCGCGCTGCTGCAAAGTATTTAGAGATGCCTGCTGGATATGCAGATTCTGCAAAGCTGCTTGGTTGGTGGCAACCAGGTCAGCTTGTGAGTTCGTGACGGTGTTGATGAACTCCTGTCTAACCGTGGCTTGGGTGGGGTTGTCATTGAAAAGTACGTAGAGACTGGTCAGATTTCCACCAGTCATGTAATCATTAATGGCTTCTTTTGCCAACTTGGATTTTAATGAGGTGACTTCAGCTTGGGTTTGTGCAATCTGCGATTGGGTGATTTTTATCTTCTGGTTCACCTGCAACAAGGACGTCTGTGCCTGGTTGTAGTTCTGAAGTGATCGCGAGGCTTGCGCCCCAAGGCTGTTGAGTCGCGCTGCAATAGCTGCGGCCTGCGCTTTGGCGCTGGCAATTGTCTGGGCATTTGCAGGGGTGGCATTAGGAAGAAGCTGTGTTAGACCAGCTACTCCTATCATTATCGCGGCCAAAGTGGCTCGTCTGCTGAAGAAAGTCTTTCGCTTCGACTTCACTTTTGAGATCATCCGTGGTGCTTTCACGACTTTGCTAACTTTAGCCAGTAAAACCAGTTCAGGCGCCAAAAATCAGAAAATTTTGGACTTGTTTGGTGAATTTGCTGATGGGGATGGGTAATGCTGGCTGTTTCCGTTTGTGAAATTTTGTGTAATTGAATGAGAATCCATTTTTTGAAGGGAGTATTTTTGGAGTCTGCCATGATTGGAGTCATTTCAGGTCGATTAGCGCCAGGAAATGTGACCTAGGTTTCTGCCTTATGCTGGCACACCTTATGCCCTGGCAGTTTGAAATCCCGTCAGGTGTCCTAAAGCGATTTCAACCCAGAATCGTGATTAGTTGTTTTCTATTGAGGACTGGTGTGAGGAATCGGGTCCCTCGAGGTAGTATCACCAACTGCTTCTTCGTCTAGGGATCCAAAGCAGAAAGAGCTGAAATTTTAGAGACAGGAGACTTCCAAAATGTCGATCTCTCCTATCTATCGGCATCCGAAGTGAAAAGTCTT
>JAJYDM010000120.1 GCA_021777475.1 Actinomycetes bacterium
CGAACGCCCAATTCGATCAATCTCTCGACTTGATCGGTACTGTTTTCTTCGCCTTCCAAACTTGCCAAACTTAATGTCCTACCACTACCCCAGGCCCTAGCGAGCGTTGAGGAGTGCCATGTCGCCGTTAACTGGGCACCGTCAGTCTCCAAGCGGTTCAAGGCGGAGACAATTTCTTCCCCGATTTTCCCCTTGACACGAAATGCTCGAAACTGACCATCAGAATCACGCGACCAAATTGCCACGGCCAAAATTCCTGGCAGGCCGGAGAGAACTTCCAACTCTGCGGATTCAGCCTCGTCCCATGAAGTCGCGACATCGGGCATGGATTGCTGCAGGACCGATCCATATGCGCTGCTGGTAACTTGCATCGCGTGTAGTTGCGCCTGAACGTCCTCATTCAATCTGCTTTCACAGGCGAGAACTAGCCGGAACTTGCTACGTGGATCTATCTGCAGATGAGCCAGCTGCAAATTCAACAGGCTTCGATAGAGAGAAAAAGCTCTCATCATGAGGGATGCGTCTACGCCAACCAATGCGTGAACAAAACCCAAACGATATGCTCGATTGAGAAGCTGTGATTGAGTCGTGGCATCTGAAAGGACGAACTTAAAATGCTCGGCTTGAGAATTCTTCAAACTCTCCATTTCAGAAACGCTCAAGCTGGACAGGATCGCCTGGGCAGTATCTTCAAGGGCGAGTCCCGCATAGAACTTGTCAACAAACTCAATACTTGCATTGCTACAAGAAGTTTGGATACCCTCCAAGAGTCCAATTGATTCTTCCCCGAACGGATCAAAGCTCTGGTCGAAATCTGGCGGTGCAAATGCATTTGATCCCATCTGCCACCACGTTGACCTGTTTCCCTTGGTAGCTTTCGCCCGATATAAAGCCATATCCGCCTGACGGAGTAGGGTCTCACAATCCGTGGCATCCAAGGGATAGACCGCTAAACCTAAGCTCATCTCTATCTCAACGTGGCAGCCCGGCGCAACTTCAAAGGGAGCCTCCACCGCCTGATGCAGGCGGTGCAACACAGATTCCATCTGGTAGCGCGCATCATCCTGCCCGGTACTCTCAAAAACGATTACAAACTCGTCGCCCCCAAGTCGGGCCAACAGGTCGCCCGTTCTAAGCCGAAGTCTCAGCCTTCCGGCTAGATTTTGCAGTACTACGTCGCCGGCTTGGTGACCCCAAGTGTCGTTTACCATCTTAAAGTCGTCGAGATCGAGCATTCCGACGGCAACGACAAAGTTGTTCCTTTTGGCTGATTCGAGAACCCCCGGTAGATAGTCATCAAGTTTGTGCCTGTTAGGTAGGCCGGTCAGCGAGTCGTGAAATGCCTGGTACTCAACCTGTTCGTGGAGCTTCTTAGCCTGGTCTATTGCGTCAAGTCGATCGAGTCCGATCGAAATACTCTTGGCTACTTCGCCAAGGATGTCCTTAACGGTTTGGCTTACCGTGGCCTCAGGCTGAAAGCAGGTAGTCAATACCGCCCAGTTCTGGCCATTGCGAAGAATTGGAAAGGTCACCGATGAGGAACGTCCTTGATCCTTTTCAGCTTCGACGTACCCTTGGATTTCAATTTCAACCGCCAGTTCGGATCGACCACCGAGAGTCTGATTCGATCCACTTTCACCATGGTTCTCATTAGCTGCTCGGTCACTCGTCGCAAAGCTCGTAGGCGAGACATCCATGTACTCTACATCGCCGACGGCGGCAATGAGATTGAATCGCGCAGCCGTCTCTGGACGCCCAATCCAGGAGAGTGGAACTCCTAGAATTTCTACAATCCTCGCACAGACCTGGTTCATAAAGTCCGTTTGATCATTCGCCAAAACAACCGCAGAATTAACCTCAGCCAAAAGGAAATTGACCTTGACGAGTTCCTGACTCCTGCTGACTTCCGCCTTTAGGCGAGCATTGAGGTCTAGCACCTCAAAGGTTCGCAGGCCTAGATTATCGTTCATCTCTGTAATCGAATTGACCAACACCGCGCTGACAGACGCATTAGTCTCGGTGAATTCCTCGACGCCGATACCACCCTGGCATGCCATAATCTCCTTTGCCAGCCGACTATCGACCTCAATGATGTGATGCAGCAGCCACTTTGCCAAAAATGTCGTCACATGCAGCGCAACGTCATCCGGACTTTCGTCGGCTAGACCTTGGGAGCGGTCAATGAAGTTGATGAAACTCTGATGGGCTTTCAGATGCATCTTCTTGTGAGAGGGAGTAATCGGCCACTTCCTCATCATCTCTTCTTCAGTCCCAAAGTGGTATCGCGTATATTTTGAAAGCTCCATCAAATTGGTCTGCAAGATGACAGCTGAAACCGATTCAGATTGTGACGTTACGAGGTTGTTGAAGATCTGGACAAGCCGCTGATGCTGCCGATCGACGATGCCAATTCCAACTTCCAGGTCACTACCCCAGTTGATTATTGGCCTGGCTTCAAAGTCGGGCACAGTTGAAATACGATAAATTGATCCGCTAGCATCACTTGATCGGTCGGTCCACCGTCTTCCCTCCTCATTCATGGCCTGAAATCCAACCCTCCTCCACCCTCTGTAAAAAAGCCAACGCCGAACTTAATCGGAGTTAAGTGGACAAATTCAGTGCCACAGGCATCATAATTATGTCACACTAAGACCGAAATACTCAATGCGATTATCGACTCGAATTCCGGGAAACCTAAGGGTCGGGCAGCTATTCAGGATCCGTCAAGCCGTTGGAAAACTTACTCACATTTCGGAACGAATATGCACTTTGTGAAGACCTACGGACCATAGGCAGCCACCGAGGAGCACGAAGATGGAGGAGAAACAGTTTATAAAATTTGAACTGGACATTTATGGTCGGGCTGCCGGGATTTGAACCCGGGACCTCTTGACCCCCAGTCAAGCACGCTAACCAAGCTGCGCCACAGCCCGAGATGTATGATGCTAGTTAGCCCTCAACCTTAGATCGGCTCGATTCAGCCTGAAAACACTTTCACAAGCCAAATTTGAGCGGTTCCGTGAACTCAAATCGATACAGTCGACGTTCCTAGACGTGGTGAAAAAACCAAACAAAGAGCTGAACAAACCGATACGTCAGATATACGACAGTCGCAAAAACCAGCAACTTGAAATGCCAGGGCGTCCTTCGCTTTTGTAAAATAACCGCTCCACATGATGGGCAGGATCCACCCTCTTTTAGTTCGGAGGTTTCGTGGAATTTAGAGCAGTTCTCGCACCAGGGCATGGCTCTAGTCTAAGAGAAACTGCCGGCTACCAGACATTCAGAGAGGGCAGGTCTCAGACCGGCGGAACTCCGTGACGTCTCTCTGAAAAAAAACGCTCCTTCTGTCCCGCTGCTCGCATCCGTCTAATCAGCTCATTCCGGAGCTCTCCGGGCTCTACAACTGAATCAACTATCAAATCCGAAGCTAGGCGAAGCAGGTCGACATCTTGTTCGTATTCCTGCCTCTTCTCCTTGACAAAAAGCTCTCGTTCCTTTTCATCTTCAATCGCCGCTATTTTGTTGGCATACACCGCATTTACCGCTGGCTCCGGACCCATAACGGCAATCTTCGCCGAAGGAAGACATATCGTAGCGTCAGGCTCAAACGCAGGACCAGACATGGCATATAAACCGGCTCCATAGGCTTTTCGTAGGATTACCGAGAATTTTGTGACGGTTGCTTCTGAGACGGCGGTAATCATTTTTGCGCCATGTCGGATGATTCCACTGCGCTCGACCTCCGACCCAATCATGAATCCTGGAACGTCGGCTAAAAATACCAGAGGGATATTAAATGCATCAGCATTCCAGATGAACCTGGCGGCCTTATCCGCAGAGTCCACGAATAGCACCCCACCTTTGACCATCGGATTGTTAGCGACGATTCCGACAACCTTCCCGTCCAACCTGGCCCATCCAACGACTAGCTCGGGGGCCCAAAGTGGTTTAATTTCGAAAAACGAGTCCTGGTCAAATATGGAATCGATAATTTTATGAATGGAATAACCGGCCGTTGCCTCCCCTGGAATATCACCTTCTAAGAGCTCCCTTGCCGGAGGCCTAGCCACGTCTGCTGGAGGCAATTCCCTGAAAGAGGAGGGGAGATACGAAAGATAATCCCTAGCGGCGTCCAAGGCTTCTTCGTCGGATTGGACCAAATTGTCTCCACATCCTGAAACCGTCGCATGCATCCTAGCCCCGCCCATCTCCTCTAAGGTAGTGAACTCGCCAATCACCACCTCGGCCATCCTCGGCGATCCAAGATACATTGAGGCGTTACCTTCGACCATAAAGACAACGTCACAAAAGGCTGGTATGTAGGCACCGCCGGCAGCCGAGGGGCCAAAAAGGCAGCATATCTGCGGAACCTTTCCGGAAAGACGGACCTGATTATAGAAGATTCTCCCGGCCCCCCTACGGCCTGGAAAGAGCTGAACTTGATCGGTGATGCGTGCACCAGCCGAGTCGATTAGGTAGAAAATGGGTACTTCGTGTTTAAGAGCGAGTTCTGTAGTTCTAATGATCTTTTCAACCGTTCTCGCACCCCAAGATCCCGCTTTTACCGTCTGATCGTTTGCCACGATACAAACGGTTCTGCCATCGATGGTTGCCGTGCCGGTGAGTACTCCGTCTGAAGGGAGTCCCTCGGACATTGCATTAGCAAGGAGACCATCTTCTACAAAGCTTCCTGGATCTGTCAGATACTCGATCCGCTTCCTGGCGTGAAGTTTCTTAGACTTCGCTAGCTTAGAGCTACTCGCTAATGGCCATGTTTCTCTAGCAAAATGTGAAGAGTGTTGGATTTCACGAGCAGTCCCATCCCCTTGTACGCCTTCCAGTTGATCTGCCATTCAATTCCACCCTCATCACAGTCAGCATCGCCCGCAACCGAGCCAAATTCCCCAAACAGAACAAGACTAATTCTCTGAACGCTTCCTAACTCGAAACTTGATAGGTGTATTACCTAATCCGAA
>JAJYDM010000029.1 GCA_021777475.1 Actinomycetes bacterium
ACCTCAAAACACAATTCACCAGTATTTGAACACCTCAGGTGAGCCGTTGGTCTTTTTGTCGGCTCAGAACCGTATGTTTAAGCAGTTAGGCTACAAAGACGAAGTGCATGTGAAGCTGGACAAGGGACAACCGGTTTTTTGAGATCGCCGGGGGGTCTGACTAAATCTTTAACCACAACCGGCCACGGTTCACGTGAACCGTGGCCGGTTGTTCTTGGTGGTAGCAATGGGTTTTACGACGATAAAATGACATGCTCGTGAATCGTCCTTGCTGGTGATCGAGATGGTCACTGTTTTAGACATAATTCTGCCAACTCGGTACAGCGTCCAAGCGAAACGAGATGCTTGAAAATATCGGAAGTTGGGCCGGGGGGTTGCTCTGGAACCTCGGCAGCTATCCAAAATGTCTTTCGCGAAAATTCTTTCCGGGCCGACTCGCGTTAAGTTCTAGACTGGTGAGGTTTATGAACTGCCCAAATCAAACTGGGCCAGGAAGAAAACTACGGCTGGGATGCCAACCACGAACACACCTCCCGCCGAAGGAAAAGCCCCAGTCAATGGCATTGACGATGTGGACAACATTTGATGGCCTTCGGGAATCTCGATGCTTCGGTCACCTCTCAATTCGCGTCCTGTGACTTTTGGTAAATCGGTGTCACCTTGGAGATTACCAGCAAAGGGGAATCGTAGCCAGCATTACCTGTTTGACGACTAAATTTTGGGTGGAAAATCGAATCGGGTCACCAGCCCCGTCTGGAACCTGCCGATGCAGAACGGTTAATCATTTATCGAAGTCAAGTGTCGATAATCCCGCTACTTTACCCACTCGCAGCGACAAGAAATGTCGTGAATACCTTGTGTCAAGTATTCGCCGGTTAGGAGTCCCGTAGGTGCTAAAGCCGACCAGGTTACTGGTTTGAGTAGGTAACCTGGTCGGGCCATGCAGCTAATTTCTGCGTCAGAGATGCAGACCTTTGATTAGCCGTTCACATAGGTGGAGATTGTTGCTCCATTGGTGATCGCTGCGGTTACCTGTGTTGCCACGCTAGCGCCGTCAATGAAGCCGAGGGGCTCGCCCTCTTTAGTTGCCTGTGCGACCGTGGCTGGGTCGGCAACTGCCTTCTGGAACGCAGCGCGAAGAACCGCCAGCCTTGCGGCAGGAATTCCTGGAGGGCCTGCAAAGTCGTAGTCCAGGCCGCTCAACGCGATGGCCTCTTTAATGGCTGCGGTTTGAGGAGCTGTCAGCGTTGCTGATGAGAGCGCCTCACTCAACGTCACTGCATTACCTGCCGCCTTAACCAAAACGGGAAGTGTTGGCTTGGAAGTCACTAACAGGGCCTTGGCCTGGCCTCCGTTGAGCATGGAGAGGAAGGTAGGCATATTCTCAAAGGCATACTGTCCATCGCCAGCCAGGAACCCTTGCTTGAGGGTGCCTGTTGAGGTAAATCCGGTAATAAAGGTGTGGGGAATGTTGAACGCCCCAAGGACAATACGGTTGAACATGTCACCAGTTCCGTTCCGAACGTCAACAACCTTTATCGGAGTCTTTACCTTGAGCAGTTGGGCGAAACTCGTGACACCGGAGTTTGGCGAAGTGATTAGGACGCTTGGCGATGAACCAGCCTGGCCTACCCAACTGAGTTTCGCCAGGTCGAAGTTCTGTCCTGGCTGCTTCTCAATCAAGCTGGCAATGTCGCCACCAGTGTTGACAACACTCAATGTAAGACCGTCTGGCTTGGCCGCCGCCATCTGGTTGGTGCCAACGACTGTGCCGCCCCCGTTGACGTTCTCAACGTTTACGGTTGCTCCAAGGTACTTGCCGAGCGCCGGAGCGATAATACGTGCATACTGGTCAAATCCTCCACCGGGATTGTCCGGTGCAATCAGAGTTATCGTCTTGCCCTTGAAGTACGCTGCTGCAGCAGCGTTGGCGGAGGTAGTGGGCGCAGCAGAGTTTGAAGTGCTGGAGTTGCTCGACGTGCTGGAGGAGCTTGAACCGCAAGCTGCCAGTATCATACCCGATACCGCAACCGTGATGCCCACCATTGATGCCTTTGAGCGTGACGACCTCATGCTGCCATGTAATCGCAATTTAATCATGTATAACTCCTAAAAGTAAAATTGTTTTTTAGACCATGCATGGCATGATTGCCACGCTTTTGTCGCGCCTTCCTTTTAGCGCTACCCCTTGCGCACTCGCGACTAAGCAATTTATGATACTTGCTAAATCAGTCCATGAAAGGTCAGGTGAAATAGCTCGACGAATGCATACGCTAATGCGCCTGTGACTATTGTCGCAGATACTGCAAAGAGAGCGCGTTTTGTCAGGCTTTGGATATCCTTGTTCACCATTGCGTAGATAAACGTCACAACTGGTATCCCGATTTTGAACCCGGCGACAAGTGATCCAGCAACGAATCCGAGGAACCAAAGTAATGCGATCAGTTCCCGCGTGTTCTGTTGCCGTCGATCCTTCCTGGTGCGAGGTTCCTCCTCGTTCTCCATTCGCGTCATTACCGCAACGGCAGAGGCTTCATCACCGTCTGATTCCAACGACACGCCTTCAAAGGCATCCTTTGGACCAGCATTGCCCGGTATCGGCTCCAACGAGTCTTCGTGCCTGACCTGCAGCCAAACCCGAAAATCAATGACAAGTCGGTAAACGGAAGCCACTGCAGCAAGAAATCCGACAACCACCGGAATTTCACCTGCTTGTGCAGGATAACCCATCCCCACTACAACATAAGTAATTGAGAATACGGACATTACCAGGTCAAACACCCATTCCATCAACGGATGCTTAACCGCTTGGCGTGTTACCTCGTTCTTGTTCTTATGCCACCTCCTACCTGCCGAAAAGACTAGATATATTGCAATTAGAAAAAATACGTCAGCCAATGGACTCTTTGTGATGAAGTTCCACCCGTATAAAGAATTTGTAAGATGGACGTTGTCGTCGAAGGTTCCTCCGAGAACCAGACCAATTGCGGCTGCCGCCACCGAATAGCCAAGATCCCTCACGGCGACGCCAACAATGCTGAAGATCACCAGAAGATAGATACCCATTGTTGTATTAACGTCGGCAAAGCTGCCGAGCACCGATAGGGCGACGATAAATGGGAACATGTAAGGTCCCTTGATGCCTGTGATTCGTGAAAGTTGAGGTGCCAATAACAGCCCGAGTACGCAGGAGAGCAATCCAGCGATTGCCAGTACCCACATCATTGAATACGGGAGGGCTGGTGAACCCTTGAGCAATGAAGGTCCAGGTTGAAGTCCCAGGATTGTCAGGGCGGCGATAAAGATTACCATTCCGAGCCCAGAGGGCAGGCCTAGGGCAACTGCCGGAATTAGCGACCCGACCTCCTTTGAGAGGGAGGATCCCTCGGCGGAGATCAAACCTTCAGTTATGCCTGTGCCAAATTGCGGTCCCCGCTTCGACACCTTCTGCCCAACCCCGTAGGAAATGAAGTTTGAGGTAAATCCGCCGATTCCTGGAACTAGACCTAACAGGGTCGCGATGGTCGCGGATCGGGCAACATGAATCCAGGATCGAAAAGTCTCCGCAATCCCCTGCCGAACCTGGGCATGAAAACCTTTGCCCAGCTGAGTAAGGTCAACTGATGCGACTGCTTTTCTGCTGCCGTACATTTTGACCATTTGTGTCACGGCGAATACCCCCAAGGCAAAAGGGACTACCCCGATTCCGCTGTATAAGGTTGGGAGACCCATTGTGAACCGCTCCACACCGGTGACGGGATCAGAACCGACGAAGGAAAGCATCAAACCGAGGAGTCCAGAAATGAAAACCTTGGAGAGCGGTATATTGCCGGTCTGAGCTATAAGCACAATGGCAAGGATGATGATCGCCATATATTCCGGTGGATGAAAAACGGTGTTCAACGGTCCAGCAAGTTGTATCAAGCCGACAAAAAAAATACAAGCGATCCATCCACCCATCCAAGTGGAGGTAGCTGATATGGCCAACGCCTTGCCAGCTTCGCCTCTCCTCGCCATAGGAAATCCGTCCAACGTGGTTGGAAAAGATTCAGGCGCCCCTGGGGTATTCAGTAGAATTGCCGTGATGGAAGCAGCAAAATAGGCTCCCGCCTGTGTTGCCAACATTATTGCAACTGTCTCTAGGACACTCATGTGGTAGACAAAGGGCAAGATGAGTGTCAGAACGAGGACTACCCCAAGACCGGGCAACATGCCAACAAGCATTCCAACCACCATGCCGAAAAACAAAAGAAGCATGACCGAGGGAGTGCCGAGGTCAGTCAACCCAGTGAATAAATGTGAGATCATCTAGTGGTTCCCCCTGATGTTTGACCGGTAATTTTTCTTGCCCCATGAATTGAACTTCTACGTGCGGCCGGTTTTGCGTCTCTTTCTATCAGATTTCTGTATAGTTGCAGAAGCTTTTCCGGCAGCGTTTTCACGTCGTCAAGTACCTCGACTTTGACGGATTTGAATTCAGATACGTACTCCTCGCCGCTAGGGTCAACCGTGAGCACATAAGGCTCGACTCCAGCTTGGATCAGTTCCGAGAGCGCCTTGTCACTGTCTGCGAGTGCGTAGGATTGGGATCCGTCCTCCCCGTAGCCGCTGCCATAATCGATATCAAAAGGGCGACCATCGGTGAGAACAAGCAATACCTTTGTGTCTGACTGCAGTTTCGACAAGACCATCCCACAATGTCTCACAGCAGAGCCAAGCCGCGTTGCGTGAACCGGCTTCATTGCAGCTGCCTTAGATACAAATATTCCAGAAAAAGGCTCATTGAACCCCTTGATTTCACTGAGTATCACCTGCTCCCTTCCGGTACCTGAAAACGACCACACCGCAAAAGCATCCCCAACCGCAGTAAGTGCGCTAGTACACAACAGCGAACTTATCACCTCGATATCGAGTATTCTTGGTGGCCGCAACTTGTGTTGAGGCGATATGACCTGTGACAATGCGAGCTCGATTGGCTCCGCATTTTCCACACGTTCTGCTGTTGAGGCACTGACATCAATCAGAAGCAAGACTGAGATGTCTCGTTTCTTTCTTCGGAGGTCTTGATAAACGGAGTCATGGATACCACAACCTGCTCGAAAGTCAATCATTGCGTCAACCGCCGCATCGTAGTCGATTTCGGACCCATTTGGGGTTCGACGCTCAGTCACGAATGCCTGCGACGGAGGGATGTCCATCACCCGTCGTAGGCGTCGTAGTTCATTCGCATACCTGATCTGGAGCAAGCTTCTTTCCATTGCTCCCGCTGCGCTTGCTTTCCTTTGAACAACCCGGCACCAGTTGTTCCGGTATCTGTTTAAAAAGACATCCCATTCCGGATAAATGAATGTGTTGGATCCACGCGGTTTGAGTTCACCTTCCTCATGATGATGAAGGTGTCTTGAGACATCATGATGATCATGGGGAAGGGGTTCGGGCGGTCCTGTCACGGACCGATCTGCGGTAAGTACTGCAATGGCGTCACCTAGGTCGGTGTCGCTCGTCATTCGATAAAGCGCCTGATGATCCGGTCCAGATGCAGCGGGAGCCTGAGTAAAAAAGGCTCCCAGAGAGCCGCGGTAGCCTACGCCCGGCAAGGATAGGAAGAGCACATCATCGCCTTCCAATCTGACGCGGTCCCCTTCCGGCCACCAATCCGGTGATATTAAGGTCGTCTGAGGGAAGGAAAGGTCGGAGCGCACTAGCTCAAAGCGCGAACCGTCAATGACACCCAGGTTTGGAAGAGAGCTTACTATCCCGTACAACCGGACGGTAGCAAGGGCCGTCTGTTCTACAGAGGCACTTTTCCAGTCGATGTTATGAAAGATTTCGATAAGATCTTCTGCCGGCTCTCTAATCGCGCTAGGGATTTGCCGGACATCGCGGTCCATACTCAAGCGAAGAGCCAACTCCACTGCTGCGCCCCGTGGTGGGAGGTTGCCCCAGGCGGGCCTCGAATTCAGCTCGGCATCAATGGCCATTTGCAGTGAGTGACTAAGGCCCGGATACGCTAGCGGCAAGGATGCGTCAATCCTGGCATCCTCGAGTATTTCAAAAATGAGTTGAGCGAGCGGCACATCGGAAAATGTGCCAAAAAAAATCTCGAAATCGCTGGCACCTTCGGAACTTGGCTGCAATGCAGCTCTCACTCGCTCATCTGGAATCTTAGAAATATCAAACGCAAATGTGCCCAGTTGTAGATGCATCGCCCGATGTGCCAGTGCAAGTCTGTAGAAACTTCTTATGGCGATCGGATCAGTTCTTTTCGGCAATCGTATCGTGGTGGGGGTATCGGGAAAGTGGGTCTTATCTTCCACCGCATATTGTTCTATCGTAACGTCGGTGTCGGTTAGGGCTTTGTAGTACAGCTCGAATGAGCGGGTCTGCAACTCCTCCTTTTGAGCCTCTTTACCTGTCGCACGCACTGCCATATCCATCAGCCGTCGCCATCACCGAAATATGCTGAAATCACTTCGACTATTGCATCTCGTGAGATCGGGTCGTCGGTTACTACGTCTGCGATTGCAGATACGCAAGCCCGCTTCGGACTGACTCCCCTCGAAATCAATCGCGAGGAGTAGACAAGCAACCTTGTGCTCGGGCCTTCAATAAGGTAGTCCTGGTTGAGGTTTCTGAGTTTTGCTGCGAGCAGGCTGAGGCGGTCTGCCACATCCGGCTCAGCCCCGCCTTCATGAATGAGGATCTGTCGCTCCAATTCCACTGACGGGTAGGCAAAGTCAATCGCGACGAATCGTTGACGTGTGGAGTGCTTAAGGTCCTTGATGCTCGTCTGATAACCGGGGTTGTATGAGACGACCAGTAGAAAGGATGGATGAGCCTCGATCACGGTATCCAACTTGGCAATCGGAAGAAATCGGCGATGGTCGGTTAGGGAGTGTACAACGACCATCACATCTTTGCGGGCCTCCACGACTTCGTCTAGATAGCAGATACCGCCGTTTCTCACCGAGTCAGTCAAAGGACCGTCTACCCAGCGGGTTGCATCCTTTTCAAGGATAAACCTTCCCAACAGGTCTGACGCCGTGAGATCCTCTTGGCAGCTAACTGTGGTTAGGTTTACCTTGCCGTAATTTCCATAGTTAGACAAACGTGATGTCATGTATTCGAGAAATCTGGTTTTTCCGGTTCCGGTGGGACCCTTGAGCAGCACCGGTGTCCTGTCCGCATAGGCTGCCTCGAACAGAATCACCTCGTCCGCAGTTGGTAGATAAAATGGCTCGTCAGCTGCGGGTATTGCCGCATCAGGGATCCGCATTTCTCCATTCATTATTTTCGGCCATCCGTATTTGATGCGAACTCACCGTTTTGATCCCGCTTAATCCACGAAATCGGATCGCTGGCATAATCTTTGAAATAGTCACCCGGGTAGTTAATACCAGGTACTGCAGGAATCCAATCATATTCCAACAGGCTTGTGTCACCCAGGGTTAGCGCCAGTCTAACGACGTCAGGCTCATCCAATATCTTTAGACGGCCCTTGTCGATAAGCGTGTACCACTCACCGGTGCTGCGTTTTTTGATCTCGTATGTGGCAAAAACGTTGTGAACATGGGGGAAGTGCATCGTTGGCAGATGATTTTCCTTGGCATACTTGAGGAAGGTTTGATCCCAGTGCTCTGCGCCAAAGCCGAAGTGAATTACGCCAGCTTGAGCCCTTTCGGGGAGGTTTGTCCATGAGTCGTTGTAGTTCCACAAGGTCTCGATCTGGCGATAGCTCTTTGGATTTGTACCAATCGATGCGTCGTTGAAATAGTGCCAACCAGGGTACGGGAATCCCGGATAGTGGAAGTCCTTGTACTTCTCCACCACCTCTCTCCAGAGCTCGCCATAGCGTCCCCCACCAACGATCTTTTTGATCTGGCCGTTTTCAATGTGAACTTCGATGTGGGGAAAGTATCCAGTATGGTTGCTGACCCCGGCAACAACGCCGTTGAGGGTCTTGTATAGCGAATCGGCCTGTTGAACGAAAGTCTCAACAGGGTGTCCGAAGCGAATTCCCTGGATCGTTGAACCTATGATGTGTCCCGATTGGAATGCCCCCTGGATCCAGAGAGCGGCCTGCTCCTCAGTCACCTTCCAGCCAATATCAGTTCCCTCGGGGCTTGTGATGCGAATCTCAGCCGCATCCCTAAACGAATCTACGACCTTGAGATCAACGGTACGCCATATCTCATCCGGAAAGCTGTTCGCGCGTGAAATGAAGTCCTCATAGGTGGCATACATCCAGTTATTGCGGACCCTCTGTCCAGCGGCCCTTTTCCAGTGGCGCCTGCCTGCTTCCCCAGCCAATACGGCAGTATAGCCGGGGCGGTCCTCAAGGTAATTTTTCAAAGTGGCGGCGGCCACATTGAACTCTACGCCACTCTCCACCATTGGCGGCAGGCGGTCGGTGATTTCACGCCAACCTTCGGCCGCGCTATAGGTCTTTACTTCCATTCCAAGATCGGTGACGTCGATCCGGTCCACACTTTCAGCGCCTTCCTCCAAAAGGGCGCGGCGAACCGCTTCATAGACGATGTCGTTCTGATGAGGATAGGTGATGATTAGGATCTTGTCGCCAGGAACCGTGGGACCGAGCGCCGCGCGTCCGTACCGTCTCCTCGCTACAGATCTTGCCAAGGGCATCAGTTCCTCGACGTCGCTGGTTCGTTCTTGGCGGAGATAAAAAGGATGGCGTGGTGCAGGAAAGGACATGCCAGGCAGACCTGCGGGCGTACCTGGCGCATATTCCGATAGTTTGTATTCGCCACTCATCGACATCGTAACCTTACTCTCTCCAACGAACTGACAATTAACAAATAGTGGAACTCTATGGAGGGCTGATCGGACTGGTCGATGCGGTTGGACCCTGTCGGCTCCGTGCTGTACGCAGCTGTTACGATTTGCATGCGACTGTCCGTAGAACTTTATTTATGCTTATCCACCTTCGACTCGGCCCGCCGTGACAACATGGCATCCAAAGATGAAGTGTCTCTTTAGGTGAAGTTGCGTCAGCACAAATCAAGTCCCAATCCCCCACATCGATCCCCAGACTGAATTACAGGGCTCCTGAAGAGCGCCGACATCTCAGATATACCCAACAATTCATCCGACCATTATACCTACGACTCAAACTGAGTCAAGTGGAAGCCACAGAATGTGTACCATTTGTCACAGATCTACTCAGGATCTGTCGAAGTTCATCTCATTGATGGAGCTAATTGCTGATATCCTCCGCCAAGGGTCCATCGGTTTTGAAGTCGCCGCCTGCTTGAAATGGCGCTTATTCTGCAACCGTTGCCGACCGTTCCATGTCTTTGAAAAAGATGTGATATATGAAGCCACCGAGAACCTGAAACACGGCTCCAATCATGAACGGAGTTTGAAGGTCCCCAGCTTCAAACATCAATCCTGCCACCGGCGGACTTGTTGTGCCGGCGAGGCGTCTTATGACCCCTGAAAGTCCAGCGGCGGAGCCGCGTTCCTCTGGTGGAAACATGGACAAGGTGAAGGCCTGGCGAATCGGTGTGGCCATCATAGTCACACCTATCCTGATAATTTGAAAGACAATTGCAATGTAAAATGTGGGCGACAAAGCGATTGCCACCATTAGAGACGCTGCCATGAGCCTGCTGATTACAACAGTTCGAACCGATCCAAATCTTTTCGCAAATACTGAAGCTCCCCATACCATGGCAGCCGAAAGCAGATAGCTGACGGTGTAGACGGGACCTATTGAGGTTTGGCCGACTCCGAATCGCAGATGAAGCCAAATCACAAAAAGGGAGTTGATGAAGCCCATTCCGATGGAGTTAAAAGCTCCTGCCAAAGATTGTTTTGCCATCAATGCAGTCGATTGTTTTGTTAGAGGTGCTCGCCTTCCCTTTATCCGCGGCTTTCTGGGCGGCTCCGGGAGGGATAAAATTATGATCAGGGAGATAACCGCGAATACCGCAGCAAGATTAAACAGACCGCTGTTGGAGCTGAAAAACGGTATCCCACTGTGTCCAATGACTCCCGGCAGTGCAGCGGCGAAGGCACCAATGGCAGCCATCAAAGAGGAAACGATGGTATTCATGGAGAAGGTTCTGGTCCGTTTTGAATCGCTTGAAAGGTCTGCCAACAGCGCCAGTTCCGCAGGTCCAAATGGACCTGGAGCTCCCGCGCTCATGTCTCCTCCACCTCGCCCAATGCCTGAAATTGCACTGATTGAAATGAGCAATGCAAGGTCAGTACTGCGTGAGTAAACGATTCCCCAGATGAACATCAGGACTGTGAATGCAATTAGAAAGGGCTTGCGGCCAATTCGATCGGCAAAAACTCCAATCGGAATTGCCATGAAGGCGCCAATGAGAAACGAAAGGGTGTACAGCAGTCCGAGCCCCGCGGAGGATACACCTCTCGAGAGTAGGTATAACGGGGTGATTATGTTTAGGTATGCCTGTGTGAAGCTGCGCAAACCGCGAACAGAGATGACGCGGGAGGTTGGGCGAAACCAAGAGTAGTTCACGGATGCTCCCTGATAACCGATGGGATCCAGGCCGTGCCCCATTGGGGTACCGCTTTCGTGTGCGTTGTATCGAAAACAGACAGGTTCACGGTTCTTTCCCTCACAATTATCTCTGTGTCTGTCCGCACAAACCAGTGGTGCACAACCAACCCAAAATTCTGAAAATGATGTCCTGAAATCAGCCGCGGTCAAGATATTTAGCGGGTTGCCGACAAGAGTTGCGGGTGGCTAGCAATATGCACATCAACGACACCAACGGCCTCAACTGCCGCTCCCATCTCGTCGTCACAGGTCAGCGAACAGTATGTACGTGAACGACAGCAACCCCTCCGTTCAGAGCCTGGTCCAATCCCGACTCTAGCGCCGTACCCAGCTCAGCCGGGTCGTCAATTGGCCCGGCTGCCCAGCATCCGTAAGATCTCGCAAGCGATGCTAGGTCAATTTGAGGATCGTCAATTCTCATTCCTATCCAGGAGTTTTCCTTTGGACGTCCCCGCCGTTCAGCAACCCGGGATTGGTGAGGCTCATCATTGTAGAATGAGTTGTTGTCGTTGATCACCATGAGCATGGGTATGCCATAGTGTGTTGCGGTCCACAATGCCGACGAGGCCATCAAGAAGTCGCCGTCCCCAATTATGCCAACACCGAGCTTGCCCAATTCCATGGCAGCCAGCGCGCCGCCGACCATGGCACCAGGACCGTATCCAACACCGCCTCCGCCAGAATCACCGAAGTACTCGCCAGCTCCGCTGAATTTCCAAATCCCTTCAGGCCAGCTGCGCGTATTGCGTAGCAATAAAAGCCAGTTGATCTCCTTGACCGCATCCCACAGTTCACCGACAAGCCGCACTTGTGAAATCGGTGAGTCATTCCAGTGTTGTTTTGTGGTTGCGGAACCCTTGAGTTGAGCGGCAGCGACACGCCGGCGAATTGATGAAGTTCGCGCGGCAGCAGCCTTTTGGTCAGCTTCGTGTCGAACAGCCTTATTCAGCTCGCGCAGGCCATATAGAGGATCAGCTAGCAGCTGAATTGTGCGTGGACGCGTAATTGCCGAGGAGTTACTCCACGATTTCGCTCCGGTATCACCAATTGAAAGGTCGATGATCGAGACATCTTGGGCGGTTGGATCCTGTGATCCCTTTTGCCTTGAGATCAACGATGGAAGGTCTACCACATCGACCGACAGTATTGTGTCTGCATCAAGGATGACCGTAGGGTCAAGATTACAGTTGTTTGGGTGGTCAGTGGGAAACGAGACGGTGTTTCGGTCGTCCACATAGGCGGCACCGAGGAGCTCGACCAACTCCACGAGAAGGGCGGTGGCTCCCTCGGACCGCCCGACCCGACCACCGATCACAAGCGGCATTTTGGAGCTGCAAAGTAACTTGGCGGCCGCATTGATGGCATCTGGATCTGGAGCGATAGGTGGATTTGGCTGGAACAGGGAAATTTCCAGCGCCGGTCGCAAGCCGCTCTCTATCTCCTCCTCCTGAAGCAAACAGTCAAGAGATATGTATGTAGGTCCGAAAGGTGCAGAATTCGCAATCTGATGGGCTTTCATAAGGCTGTGCACAAATGCCGATGACGGACTGGGCTCATCATCCCACTTCACATAGTCTCTGATAAGTTGCGCCTGAGTGTCGGCGGAGTGAATCCAGTCGATTGGCCTGCGGCTAAAACGGTCTCTTGGACCGCTGCCCCCGAGAATTACCATCGGGACCTGGTCAAGGTACGCGTCGTATACCGCCATTGAAGCGTGCATCAAGCCAACGAGATCATGGATCGCCGCAGCCGCTGGAAATCCTCCAACCTTCGCGTAACCGTGTGCGACCGCAATCGCAACTTCCTCATGCAGGCATAGCAGGATCTTCGGATTTACATTTCGGTGATAGTTGACGATCGAATCGTGGAGTCCCCTAAAGCTCGATCCCGGATTAATCGCGATATAGCGGTAACCAAGTTCGCCCAATAGATCAATAACTTCGTCAGAACCGTGAGTTGGTACATCCTTAAAGGAATCCAATCCGGCGGGAATCTCTATCTCACGGATCTGCCGCCACGTAGACGCGGCGCTAGACTCTGTGTCCCCCATTATTCTTTACCCCCTGTAAAAGCATGAAATACTAGGCAGTGACAGCCTGAAACAGATGCTTCGCCTTCAGTTTTCCTGGATTCAAGGCAAGTTCTTTGCTTGCCGAAAGCGCTTTGAGAGGCAATCGGCGAAGCTGCCTCCCGTCCCAGCCGACACATAATTCCGCCAGTTGACGATGCAGGTCGCCATTGCTGGCGAGATCACCTATTTCTTCCCAGATTCCCGCGAGCTCTACAAGAGACAAGGCGATGATCTGAGCGGAAGTCTCTAGGTCGGGTATGGCAAGTGATAATACCAAATCTGCCCGGGAGGTGAATGCTTCGTCAATCGCCCCTGGAAAGTTGGTTGTTGCTACGACCAAGACATTTGGAGAGCGTTTCATGAGACGGTCCATACCCTCCAACACCGCATCACTTGCCCGATGAACGTCAATTGGGTTGGCTTCAAAAGATGCTGACGACCGTCTTACTGCAAAGCTTTCGACTTCGTCAATCACCACAACCACGTGTGGATATCTAAGAGCCAGCTCAGGTAAGGAATTGTCGAGGAGTCGGGCGACATTGCGCTGACTCTCCCCTAGCATCTCACTGGGAAGTGCATGAGGATTGACCTCCACCAGACATGTGTCGCCCTTCTCGGCCAGCTCATTTGCGACTACTTCAGCCAGACCTGCCGCCAAGGTCGTCTTGCCGGTCCCCGGAGGACCGGACAGGATGACCAGCCGCTGAAGTGCACCTGGAAGGGCATAAAACTCTTTCTCATGCGCCAACGCAAGCAACGCGTGCGATAAAAGTCGAGTCTTGATCTTCGCGTCGACAATTATTCTGTCCCAGTTGCGCATGCCACCTTCGTCCGGCAGCACCCGCAACGTTGACACGCCATGTATTGGCGGAGTGTGGTGATGGTGATCTATGGCCAAGTCGGGCGCCTAACCTCCGGCCAAACGATTGTGTTAATATCGCCGGCCTGAGCATTTCGGATGTGGTCTGGTGGCTCTTCAAAGAGGACCAAGGGATCACAGAGAGCTCTCATGGTCTCAAGAACTGTGTCGAACATATGGATTCGCACAACCTTGGCGCTATTCTCCGGGTCGTCGTTGATATGCTGATGCCAAAGAAAGTGGTCGACGATGATCAGGTCGCCTTTTTTCCAAGGATGGTTCTCCCCCTTGTCCGGCTCGGTGCCAAGGAATGAATGGCCTTTCCCTTCGACGACATAAAGCCAGGCCTCTCCTGGGTGACGGTGCATAGATTGCTGCCGTCCGGGGCCAATCTCAAACATTGCCATGGTGATTCCAGAGGCCTGGTAGCCAGTTGCTCTGTCGAGGAGGAACGTAGTGCGTGTTCCTCTCGGGGTTTGCAGAAATTGCAGCTCGTCCCAGCTGGTGTGCAGGCGGCCGCTCCGTCTTGCTTCTTGTTCCGATGCTAGACGCCGTACTCGCCTTGCATAAGGGTCGTTTCCTGCCATTGCGGAAGTGAAGGGAGGTCGTCCCGGAAGCTCGGCAACAGAAGTATTGCCTCCATCCTCCAAGATCGCAAATCCGAGAATCTCGATGAACGGCTCGCTTGAAAAGCTCATGTAGCGCGAAGTTGAATCACCTTCGTTGCCATGACGGTGCCATGCCCATGCGGGTAGATGAAGACAGTCTCCGGGCGCCCAGTTGATCCGAACTCCATCGATTTCGGTCCAACCCGATCCTCCGACGCAGTACATCATCGCATCCCAGGAGTGCCGGTGAATACTGGAGGTTACTCCAGGAGGTATTTCATGGACCGCCGCGTCCATGGTTCTTGTGGGTCTGTCTGCGTCGGGGCCGATGTAGCCCCCGGAAATCAATCCACGGTCAGTAGGTTGCATGTCGACATCTTCAAGCCTTATGACAGTCTGCCGATTGTTCCGCCAATCTTCTATGAACTGGGCTCGGCGCTTCTTCTGAACTTCATAATGGCTTGTTGAAGTTCTTGTTACATTTGTCATTAACAAGCTCCCCTTCGTAAGTATCTCGCTGCCCGCACAAGTGGCACGATCGACCACCATATCACGGTGCATTGGCTGACCAGCATCATTTGAACTGCGAAACAGGTATCGGATTAACGCAGGCCCGATCGCAGGCATCCCTATTCCAGTCCGGAATATTAGTCTAATTGTCATACCCATTGTTTTGCCTGTCAAGTATTCAATTAGATCGGCATTCGGAGGAGTCACTTGGACCCCGATGGGGGTGCACATGACGAAAGATGGCGATCTCGTTCAGGACGCCAGCCATGCGATCTAAAATAAAAATTCCAGGCTCGAAAGTCGTTTCGGAATGAAGATGTAGGATGGTTTTACAGTTGTGGGAACCCTAAACCCAGTGACAGATGGCAAACCAGGTGCTAGAAATGATTTGGGGAAAGCTGACCGGTGGGCAATGGCTTTAATTTGTGGGTTAATGCGATGGGTCAGCTAGAGAGATACAGGAGTAAAAGTGGACGAAATTCAAAAGCCTCCGACTGCCAATTCGGATCACGTTATGAACCAGATGTTCAGTCCAATTACCACGGTCAGAATCTCCTCTATAATCGTTGACCGTGTTAAGGCTCTGATTCGAGAGGGTAAGTTGAGGCCGGGTGACCGACTCCCGACGGAAAGGGAACTCTGCAGCTCATTTGGAATCGGCAGGGCGACGGTGCGTGATGCCCTTCGAATTTTAGAGACGATTGGATTAGTTGAGGTTCGCGTGGGATCAAGAGGTGGAGCCTTTGTAAAGGCTCCAAGTTCACTCCAAATTGGGGCAGGGCTAAATGATATGCTTGCAGCTGCTGCAATCTCAGCTGCTGAAGTTCGGGAGGCCCGACTCACCTTTGAACTCGGTTTGATCGATCTGATCTGCGAACGGATAACCGACGAGGACATGCGGGTTCTTGAGGAGATCTGCGACAGAACAAGGACAGCCGTGCAAGAAGACAACTACACACTAAACCTGTCCCTTGAGTTTCATACCGCACTGGCGAGATGTGCGCACAATCGTGCCCTTGACATGATTATTGAGACTTTTCAGATCTCATTGGAAATGTTCGAACGTCCGGTAAAGGAAGGCGAATCCAGTCAGGGAACTCCCGGAGTACAAGAGCACTTTGACATCGTAGAGGCGATAAAAGCCAAGAACGCACCCTTGGCCAAGGCAATAATGGAGTTGCACCGTAGTCGGACGCCAAAGCGACTTAGGTTGATCGCCTAAATCCTGTTAGGTGACAAAGACGATCAACCCGGGTGTGCCACACGCTTGTCAGGACACGAGACACGCTTTTAGCGCACGATACGCGAATACTACTGCCATATCACGCTTGTAATCGGCACTTCCACGTTCATCGTCCTGGGGATCAACCGCTTCGCGCACCATGTCGGCTGCTCTCCTTAGAACCGAGTCGTCGCCTGTGGTTCCAGCAAGAACCAGGTTGGCTTCTGAAGAAACAATCGGTACTGCTCCGACCCCGCATAAGGCCAGTTTGGCGGTGGATATGCTCTTCCCATCTCCATTGAAGGTCAATGAAGCGCCAGCACCGACCGTAGGATAATCTCCCTCCGATGTTGGCGTGTATCGCAAATATGAGGAGTGTCTGTTTGGGATAATTGGAATGGTTACTTCCGTAATAAGTTCATCTGGGGCAAGCACGGTTTCCAAGAACCCCTCATAGAAGTCTGAAAGGTTTATCTCTCTGCTGGACGAGCCACCTCTAACTGACACTTTTGCATCTACAGCAATCAGTGCAGGTGGTAGATCCTGCCGCGGATCGGCGTGGGCAAGTGCGCCGCCAAGCGTTGCCATAGCCCGAACTCTGGCATTGCCAATAACCCCGGCGGCGGAGCTGACACCCGGTAAGAGCCTGGCAATTTCGCGGTCGGCGGCAATTTCGGCCATCGTGACCATCGATCCGATCTTGACTTCTGTTGGCGAGGCGAACATACCCTTCAATTCACCGACATTACCAAGCCATACGACTCTCGCAGGCTCAATCATCCTGGTCTTGTAGAGAAGCGCCGTTGAGGTACCTCCCCCTAAGAAGATTGCGTCTTCTTTGGCGATGTTCCGCAAAGCCTCGGAAACAGAAGTGGGAATCAGAAATTCAGTATCAGTTGACTGCAACGTGGTCCTCCACTGCACTAAGTATTGTTTGATAGCCGGTACACCTGCATAGGTTGCCTGCCATGTACTTCTTCACCTCTTCGGGACTTGATGCTCCTACCGAGTCAATCGAAGCTGCAGCGACGATCTGACCAGGCGTGCAAATGCCGCACTGCATTCCTTCATGCTCCACGAAGGAATCAATAAGTTCAGGCATCTTTTCGGCCAGTCCCTCAATGGTCCATACATCCTTGTCTACCAAGGTTCCAACTAGGCAGATACAGGAACTTACTGGAGAGCCATTCACCATGATCGTACAGGCTCCACAAACTCCGACCCCACAGCCCTCTTTAGTTCCGGTGAGAGAAAGCCCTCTGATGACATCCAGCGCGAGAGCCATGGGATCGACATCTAGTTCCATGCCCTTACCGTTTAAGGTGAAATTGATATTCACTTTGTGCCACCCTCTTTCATTGCCCAATAAATGGCTTCAGCCTTTACTGGAAGTTGTCTGATCCGCACTCCTGTTGCATCTGCAACGGCATTTGCAATTGCTGCACCGGTGGGACAGTTCGTGAGCTCGCCAACAGCCTTGATGTTGTTGGGACCCACACCCTTGCCGCCGTGGAGCAGAACCGTTGATAGCTTTGGAATATCCGCCACGTTCGGAAGTTTGAATTCACCCATGCTCAATGCCCAAGGTTGTCCGGCATCTTCCAAAAGGTCCTCCATTACTCCAAAACCAAACCCCATCACCGTGCCACCATCGATTTGCATCTGATGCGCTTTTGAATTCACAATCTCTGCAACATCAACTGCGGAGATAATTTCGAGCACCTTAAGCTGACCGGTTGCGGGATCAACCGCTACGCGTGCCAATTGGGCTGAATAGGCTCCGCTTGGTCCGTCCGAACCTTCGTTGGTAGTTACCTCGACAGCATCTTGATCGGGGGGCATTTCCTTCCAGAGTTTAATTGCATCTGCCACGGCCACTGTGACCCCAAGGCTGACTCTGCTGCCGCCAACGCCGGCGTCGGTCGGAAGCAATGAAGTAGACACCTGCTTGACCTCAATTTGGTCGGAGTTTAGCCCAAGTCCGCTCCGGATCATTTCCCGGACCACCGTCTGTCCACCTGCGCCGTTCTCAGGAATGGGAACTTCTGCGATAACTTTTCCACCTTGACCACGGAGCAGTCTCAGGCTGGTCTTGGGGACCGCGGCCATGCTGCGTGCATACAGTGCTACTCCTTCGCCGTAGAGCCAACCCTTGGGGATATCGAGAATGTTGGGCTGCGAAGTGGCGAGAGAGAGTACTTCCTTGCCCCTGTATTCGAGCCAAGTATCTCCATAAGGATTGACGTCGCCTTCGGATAGCAGGTTTATCTCACGAATCTTGATCGGCCCAATCCCCGACCGCCGGCCGAGTTCGTCAATGGCGGATTCAAACGCAAACGCGGCCTGAGGGGAGCCAGGAGCCCTCATGTGACCCTTCGGTTGGTTGTTGGTATACACGATCTTTGACTCGACAAAGAACTCAGGAATTCGATATGCAATCGCCGCATCGACTATTCCGTGAAGGTTAACCGTGTTTACAGGCTTGAAACCAGCATATGCACCGCCGTCAAGCAGGGCTTCTGCAATTCCACCAACCAATTTTCCTTCGTTATCGATACCCAGTCGGACCCGAATCTCCGAAGCATGTCTTCCATCGGTTGAAAGCAGGTCCTCGCTGTAGCGCAGTACCATCTTGATTGGTCGTCCAGTGAGTATAGATAACGCTGTACACAGCGGTACTTCTCCTGGTGCACCCTTGCCGCCGAAATCGCCTCCAAGTATGGTTGGCATCACTTCGACACGTTTCGGATCAAGACCGAAGACTGATGACAATACATCCCGTAGCCTGTAAGGGCTTTTGTTTGTTGCCCAGACACGCAGACTGCCGTCAGCACTGTAATCGGCGATGCAAGCCTGAGGCTCTATGTAGCCTTGGTGGTCGCCAGGAGTAGTGTAGGTTTCGTCGATAATGTGCACAGCGCTGCGCAATGCGGCTTCGGCGGCCTCGCGGGAGCCATGAGTCTCTAACGACTGGATGTTGCGCCCAGTCTCAGGTGTGACCACCGCTCCTTTATATTCCCACGGTCTGTCATGGATAAGTTGCGCATTCGATTCAAGCGCTTCATGGGCAGTGGTAATTGCCGGCATCTCTTTGTATGTGACCTCGATTAACTCAGCCGCGGCTTCGGCAATCTCTCGAGTTGTAGCGACCACTGCAGCCACAGGGTCGCCTACCCGTCGAACCCTTTCATTCACGAGGATGGGAACATCGAAGACCCTCCTACCGTATAAATTCACCGCTACAGGCAGATCCTTGGCTGTAAAAACACCAAGAACACCTTCGACCTTCTCCGCGACCGACGTGTCGATCTTCACTATCAACGCTGACGGAAAATCACTCCTGTTCACAGCTACATGGGCCATTCCATCTAACACAACATCGGCAGTATATTTAGCTGCACCCGTGGCCTTTGCAACCGCGTCAATGCGACGTTCTGACATCTTCCACCCTCTATTTAACCGATTACCATACACAGCACTTTTACTGCTAATTTTCTCAACTCGTAACACTACCCCAAAAAATCTTCGAAAGTTACGAGTCGGATTCGCTGGGGTGAGACCCCAAGTTACCAAAACTGAAGGTTTTCTAAACCCAGTCGGGTGTCCGCTACCTCACCAGACTATCAGACTGCCACCAGGGGCAGTACTAAACTGTCCTGGTCACAGAAATCTTAATCTGGATTCTAGTTCGGACTCTAGTCCATTACCTGGCCGATTTACTGGCGATTCAGTGTTCCCGAGAACCTCTCTGAGGGTTCGATCTTAGCAAGGAGAATGTGGCCAGGGACTGGGATGCGGATCCATAAGTTACAGAGGCTCCACTTCTTAGCGACAAACTGATAGCCAGATATTATCGGATTTCGCAACGACAATTAGCCGGTGAGAAATAGACATATTAAGATGACTGCAGGTATCTAAAGACGCTGGTATCGCTGCATCGGTATACTGCTCCTGGCCGGCTCCCAAAAAATTGATCACTTGGACCAGTTGATGGGGACCCGCCACTCCATCCCTCCATGAGACTCATCCCGTTTTATCGCTAACCCAGCGAGATCTTATCGGAGATTTTCGTTTGACGTGAGTGGGCACTTTTACGCGAGTCGTCTTGATACTCAGTCCTTTGTGATCTGCTGCGGTGGAAATAAATTACAGGGTAATTTTACGCTTGCCGGGTAGGCACCTTCTCCAATGAGTGGTGTCGCGGCAGACCATGTGACGCTCAATCTCGCTACAATTGCTGGTTCTGAAAGGATAATGGCGTACCCGAATCAGGAATTGGAACTCTTTTGCCAACAGGTGCAACTTAATGCGCTACTTGTGGACGCCATGGCCGTGAGTCCCGTGGCAATGGGCTGCACTCTCCTGCAGAGGTCTGCATCCCGATAGACGGAAGCACCCACATCACGCCGCCTGCACGGGATGCTTTGGGCCCAACTGTCGGCAGGTTATGGTCAATGCCGACGCTTACCATCCGGTAATAGTCGATGAGTCAGCGAACTCATTGGGTGCTATCTTGCCCTGTTCATGGTTGTTTAACTCATGAACTATGATTTCCGGTGGCATGCCCACTGGCAATTATTCTCTGCCAGAATTCTGGAGGCATCGATTAGCTCATTCTCCATGGTATTTACTGATATGGCCGGATTCTCATCAAACTTTTACTCACCAACAGGCTCGGCCATCTATGTGAACTGGGCATCCCGGTACTAGTGGTTCCCGCCAAATGAAGTCTTGCGTGTCAAATACAGACGGAATCCCAACGGTGCAATTATGGCAAAGAATGTTTTCTAGCTCTCATCGTGGCCTTGCCACTCTAACTCGGCTTAAGACCGCAACAAATCTTTGCTGGACCAAGGCGGAGCCGATTTACGGTCAAAGCGCGATTTGGACTCTCAACGTGAGTCAATCGCGCTCAACAAGCTGTCACCTTTACCACCAACTTCATGCGATCGACACCTAACCCGGCACAGGCGGCTGGTCTTGCATTTTCAGTTCTGAAAAACCAGCATCGATTGCGATTCGGCATGCCGATTGCTTGTAAATCACGCCTACCCCCGTTACGTCAATGAAGGTGGACCCCGTCATCGCCCAATTCATAAACCCTGCCTTATCGAGTCAATCAGAGAACACCGGATATTTACCCTCTATCTTTGCTGCATGGGCCATAGTTCCCAGACGTGAGAACTCGTACCACTGACCAAGTTGTTGGTGCTCAAGATCTAAAAAACCTTGTCCGTATCAATCTGTTCGTTATTATTGTGACAAACATTCAACAATATGATTGTTGCAATACTTCGGCCTGGCAGGCGAATATCGACATGTTAAAAAGGAAAAGGAGCTGAGGGTGTTAGTACTGAGCAACGACGATGTTAAGTCTGTTCTTGGAATGAAGGAGACTATATCGGCTCTCCGGAGGGGATATGACGATCTTAAGAATGGAGAGGCAACGTATGGACCAAGAATTGACTACTACCTGCCTACCGGCCGCGATGATGACTACCACCAATGGGGCAATATGGTCGGTGCATGTGCGAGTTTTGGTGTGATGGCTGTCCGGATGAAATCGGATGTGGCTTCTTGGCCAGATGGTAAAACCCAGGAAAAGTATGCTGTTAGGCCCGGCCTTTTCTGTGGCTTGATAATGCTTTTCAGCAGCGCAGATGGAGCCCCGCTTGCAATCATTCAGGATGGGTATCTTCAACACATGCGCGTTGGGGGCGCAATGGGCATTGGGGTCGATCTTTTGGCCAGAAAGGACGCGACCAGCGTCGGCATGCTTGGTTCGGGCGGCATGGCACGTTCATTTCTCGAGGCCTTTGTTCAGGTGCGGCCCGTGGAAAAAGTCAAGGTTTACAGTCCGACAAAGCCACACAGAGACAACTATGCCAAAGAAATGTCTGAAGAGCTTGGAATCGCCGTCGAAGCGGTCGATAGTCCGGAGGAAGCAGTACGTGATGCCCTGATTGTGTCAACAGCTACGGACTCGATGATTCCCACTTTTGATCCAGATTGGTTGTCGCCTGGCGCGCACGTTGTGTGTGTAACACGACGGGAGCTCGGACCAGAACTGCTCACGCGCGCTAATCTCATCGTACAACTTGGCATAAACACGGTTCCTTATGGCACCCCTGTTCCGATGATGGAATGGAAGGCAGGGGGATATGCTTCATATGTTGCAGGCAATGCCGAAGATAGGGCTCGTGTCCCTGATGCCCGTTTAGAATCAACTGGCGTCTACCCCACGATGCTCGATCTGGAAACAGGGAAGGTTTCTGGTCGAACTTCAGGTGACCAGGTAACTCTCTTTGTCGGTACTGGCACTCAAGGACTTCAGTTTGCAGCAGTTGGTGGGATGGCATACCAGGAGGCCAAGAACCGTGGTCTTGGTCGTGAACTCCCGCTGGAATGGTTTCTTCAGGATATTCGGGATTGAAACCTTGGCCGAGTCACTGTTCTCAATGTTGTCATAGTGGTCCATCGGAGTCCCATTTGCAGCGAATGCCATAATGATGCCAGTATTGATTTACCCGGAAAAAGCCGGAACCGGTTGTGAGCTTATGGTCTGCATTGCCGGAATCGGAGATCAAAAGTCGAATAACGACAAGGAACTCTTGCTTGCTCTGCGTTAGCACTTAACACTTTCGTGCGTCTCTTAGGTCACAGGTCCAGAACACTTGGGTGAAACAATTTGTTCGGATGCAATGGCTGGCTTATGAGCCCCTGGTCGTATGATTGTTCGGTAAACCAAGACAGGTTATCCAGGTTCTTTTCCAAGCCACTGGGCCATATGTCGTGGCCTAGGATCTTTTCTTGTCTTTCGAGCGCTTGGCGGCCCCAGGCAAGAATTGACCAGTTGGGATCGTCCCAGCGTCCTCTGGCCATATGCAAGGAACGTTCAAAAGCTTCAAATACTGCCTGCGCCAGTCCGGGCGACTGGTTCAGCACCTCATCCCTAAAGACGACCACGTGCATGATTGGAAAATAACCGTATTCTCTGAAGTATCGGGCTTCATCGGCAGCAGGATTTTTGACGAGCCGGACTAGCCGCGTATTCTGTAAAAACGAATGCGTTGGATGCGGGATCATAATGGCTTCCAACTTTCCGGTCATGATTGCATCCAAAAGATTCTCCCCAGGTGACAGCCTTTCCAGCTTTGTCTTCGGAGCGGGTTTGAAAGTGCGGGTTTCATCTCTCTGAGTCACCCAGGTAATCTCTCTCCAAGGAACACCGTAGACACGGTTCAAATCCGCCTTGGCCAGCACAGATAGGGTTGTTTGGAATGTGTTAAGACCGACCCGCTTACCCCTTAGATCCTTGGGTGTGGAGATGCCGGAGTCATTACGGACCCATATCTGAGACATGCTGAACAGACGACGGGGGAAGACAGGAATGGCCGTAAAGGGCGCGCCCTGGTCCTTCGCGATCAAATACGAGGACAATGATACCTCGGCGATGTCGAATTCCCCTCCGTTCAACATCCGTTCATGGCGGCGAGATCCATAGCGGGTGGTTTCGGTTTGGCCAACATCCATTACTTTTAGTGGAATGTTGGGAATGGTTACGGCGCCTTCGATGAGCGGTGCATGGCGATCATAATTGGAAATGGCCAAAGTAAGCGGACCGTTGAAATGCCGCACTGGAGATTCATTAGAATTTGGTGTCATTTTTTATACTCCACCTCAAGGTAGCGCATTGTTATGATTTCGGCCGCCAATCCGATGGGAGCTGCCATAAGGAGACAATATCATCTAAAACGCCACTGCAAACCCTTTGGAGAGTACGCCGGAGGGGCTAATACCTTTGATTTTAAGTTATAGGACTTTGAGAGCCTCTGTTTGAATGCTCTGGTCCCAAAGGGCAGTTTTGCGTATCAAAAAGACTTCCAAAAGGAGTTTCTCT
>JAJYDM010000121.1 GCA_021777475.1 Actinomycetes bacterium
GACCACTTTGCACAATTTTGATTACGAGTTGGGATAGGCAAAGCAGTTAGGCTCGGCCTGGAATCTGCAATCGCCGGATCTCGGAGAAGGCTAAATTCAGATCGCAAACGACAAGAGCTAGCGTTGCGCAATCCAGGTTCAAGTTCGCACCTGGTTGTTAGTTGATGGGTCACGACCCCCAAACTGTATTACCTTCGCAGATTCGACAAGACTCGAGAGCGCGGCCGGAATCGCCCCATTGCTTCCTCGGTGTCATCTCTGCAAATCACTGCCATCCTGGGCAAAGCGTACCTATTCCGGGCCGTCAGTGCTCGCCGATGCGCACCCGTTGCCAAAGCCAACCTCACCTTGTCGAGCGTAAACAATCTGTTACGCGCTGCTATCCTACTTACCAACGATCTTGCATGATTCACTGACACCACCTCATTGAATCGGTCAGAATCAGGAGGACAGCTATTGATTGGACGGCCCGCAGGTATCATCGCCATCACCTTGGCCCTCGGAGGAACTCTGGCGGCGTGTGGTACTTCTTCCACGGCTGCTAGCAACAGTCCCTCATGCTCGTCAAATGCAACTGTGACTTCGCACGGTCAGGGTAGCGCCTCGGGAACACCCGACATGGCGACGGTCGATCTTGCGGTGCAGACACAAGATAGTACAGCCGCGGCTGCCCTTGACCAAAATTCTGCAAATACCAGTGGACTACTCAAGACACTCCTTTCTGGGGGAATACCGAAAAGCGACGTGCAAACATCCGGCCTTTCTCTTCACGCAATTTACGGAGGGCCAACTCCAGCAATCACTGGATATCAAGTCACTAATACAGTCACCGTACAGATCCACAGCGTAAGTGCAACAGGCTCGATTATTGACGCCGCCGCAAAGGCAGCAGGGAATTCAATCCGCATCAATCAGATTGCATTTTCGGTAAAAGATTCCTCAGCCCTGTTTGACCAGGCAAGAGCGGAAGCAGTGAGCCAAGCAGCTACTGAAGCAAAAGCAATGGCCACCGCTGCCGGGATGCATCTCGGAGCGCTGTGTTCACTTAATGACTCGGCTCCATCGTCGGTACCACTTAATACTTCGATCTACAGTACCACCGCAGGACTACCTTCCTCAGTTCCGATCCAAGTGGGATCCCAGAAAGTGAAGGCTACTGTAACTGCGGTATACCGGCTCCAGCCATGAGCGACAATACCGAAAGGTAATTGCCTGCTATCAGAAATTAGAGAGATTCTGCCTGGTCGGGATCAGTGGCTCCTCGCATGATCTTGCTCCAGAAAACAAATGGCCCTGAAATCAGCGATACCAAGGCGACCTTTAACAAGGAGATGACCAATTTTTGGGATCTTACCAGACTTCAGGATTTTGTCTAAATAACCGGACACCGGCCGTTGCCATGCATTTAGACTGCGGACACTTGCCGAAGGCCGCGCGAGGCCGAAGCAACTAAAGTCTTCCGATGCAGTTTTCGTTAGCTATGTTCGCCACCAGGATAATAAGTTCCCTGTCTTTGCTCTCGTAGATAACCTGATAGTCACCAAGTCGGAATCGCCATATTCCCTGACCACCTTTGAGAGCTTTGCAATTGTTCCCATTTCGGTCCGACCTAAGCTTTTGAATCTCCCGTACCGTTTAAGTGACATGCTCGCTGAAGCAGGTGAGGTAGCTCAGAGAGTGCCCGGTTCGTTCTGCTACATACCAGTTTTCACCTCTGAATTTCCCTTTGATCCGTGCATAAATCTGAATTTCGCACCAAGATAGTGT
This sequence comes from Actinomycetes bacterium, assembly GCA_021777475.1. Classification (GTDB taxonomy): domain Bacteria; phylum Actinomycetota; class Acidimicrobiia; order Acidimicrobiales; family Acidimicrobiaceae; genus SCQM01. Next base: position 1,768 of record JAJYDM010000121.1, read on the forward strand.
TGTACTACCTGGGGAAAGGCTCTCTGCCATGGTATCTTGCAAGATCCATAATGCCAGCAGGAGCTATTTCCCTGTTATGCATCTCACGACTTGAGTTGATCTGATCTTGATTTTGAGACGAATCCAAAGGAATGAAGGGTTGCGCGCGAACTGGCTGTATAGCGGGTTATGTATGAGGGGCACCGGACCTCTAAGTGCATTCCATCTTCCCGCAACTGAGAAGCTGTAGCTTCAGAGATTTTATCAAACAAACCTCGGCTGCGGATCCCCTTAAGTTATGACTTGTCTAAACCCGCGGGAGTTGGCACCATCCGCAATATTTTCTTCAAGTCAGCTGAAGAAACGGGAGGCGACAACAGATAACCCTGGCCAAACCTACACCCGAGGCGACGGAGCATATCCAGTTGAACCTCCGTTTCGATGCCTTCAGCTAAAACAGTGATGTCAAGAGCGTCTCCCATGGTGAGAATTGCCTTGAGTAGCCGCTCACTGCTGACGGCATCCGGCGCCGTGTCTAGGAAGGATTGGTCAATTTTGAGAATACGCGGGTGCAATAGAGCTATGTGCGACAGCGAAGAATATCCTGTACCAAAGTCGTCAACTGCGAGTCCCACACCAATTGCCCTAAGTCGCTCAGCTGTGTGTGACGCCTGGTTTATGTCTACGAACGCCGTGCCCTCAGTTATTTCGAGCACCAAACGGTCGGGTGGTAGTTTGTTTGCATCAAGTGACTCGCTGATCATCCTAAATAGGTCTGGATCTTGGAATTGACGAGGTGAGAGATTGACGGTGACATATGGCTGCGGCTCGATGTTTGCTATATGTCCCCATGACACCGCCTCACCCACGGCTTGTCCCAGCGCAAATGAGCCGATATCGAAGATTAATTTGCTTTGCTCGGCGACGGGAATAAAGACCGTTGGAGGCACCCACCCCCGTTTTGGGTGGTTCCACCGCATAAGTGCCTCAAAACCCACCGCCACATTCGTTAAGAGGTCTACTATCGGCTGATAGTGGATAGTGACCAGACCTGACTCCAACGATTGTCGCAGGTCATTTGCCATCCCAACGCGATTGGACACCTGATCCTGCATTTCTTGGTGGAACAGGCTGTATTGGCTCTTGTTTTGCCGCTTGACCCGATACAAGGCAATATCCGCATGCCTGATTAGGTCTGCGCTGTCGTCGGCTCTGTGCGAAATGGCAACACCGATACTCGCGCTCTGAGGGAGGCTATCTTCACCGATCCAGAACGGCTCATCAAAAATGTGAAGAAGGCGTTCCGCCATCTGCTGGGCTTCATGAGGACTCTTGAGCCCCTCCCTAAGATAAAGAAATTCATCACCACCGAAGCGGCATAGCGTGTCGCTCGACCTGGTTACTTGTTTTAACCGATTGGCGACTGCCTTGATAAGATCGTCGCCGGCCTGGTGGCCAAAGGTGTCATTTACGTCTTTAAAATCGTCAAGATCGATCAGGAAAACAGCGACGAAACCGGCTTTGCGTGTGGAACTGTTCAGGGCCTGGTTGAGGCGATCCTCGAAAAGCAGTCGATTGGCGAGCCCGGTGAGCGGATCGTGCAACGCCTGTTGAGTAAGTTGGAATAGCAGCGAACGCTCCTCCGTCACGTTGCGGACCAATGCGATAAAGCAGTAGGGTTCGCCAACCTCGTTATGAGCAAGCGATTTTGATACCTCAGCCCAGACTATGTGGCCGTCCTTGTGGTGGTAGCGCTTGGTGTAGACGATTTGTGATTTCTCACCCGTTAGTAAGAGAGCGGTCAAATCGTCGGAAATGTTTTGATCTTCCGGTAAGGTGACTTGCGCCATGCTATGGCCCAGAAATTCTTCCCGATCGCGTCCAAGCATCTTACAAAATGAATCGTTGATGGCCACGATACCCCGGTTTAAATCAGTGATTGCCATACCGATAACGCTGTTGGCGAATGCCAAATCGAAAAGCTTTCCAGCAAGGACCGAGGTATCCTCTGACACCCACTGGGAATCATCGTCAAGCGTCATATCCCCCCCAACCTATGGCGTTGAAAATAGCGACGACACAAGCTGTGGATGAGCCGCTTCCCTTTTGCCCGACAAAGGTGTCCGCTCCAATACTACCAAGTGACAGATGATAAAATCCAGCCAACCCCGAAAGCCAGATAGGTCCAGTCAGCTTTCCAAAATGAAGATAACATGGCAGACCGCACTTCGATCATGTTCACGGGCAGAATACGCACACACTGTCTGATCCACAGCCCCCTCCTGCTGTGCAGTGCAAAGTTAGCGCAGATGCAGAATAATTGCAAACTGGAAAACATCTCGTTGTGCCAGAACGAGATGTTTCTACAACCCTCCTGGGCCGACCAACCCAACTCAAAATTGCGGTCTGGAAAAATGCGTCATGTCCGGTGGCATGGGTGCTTTACCGTTGTTCCCCGGGACTCTTGCAAGGGTCTACACTCCAATTATCGACCTCTGGCCATAAATTTTCGTTCCTACGCCACGCAAAATCGTTGGCCGATCCTGGGTGACAATGATGGAGTCCGAGATGGGCACCTGTTGTAGCGGTCAGGTTATTGAGGGCCCATGGCGACGCAGCACCGATGCCTCGATTGCGCTGACAATACTGTTTACAACAAGGGCTAGCACACCAGCAACCAGAAGAAGTGCATAGACCTCCGCTGAATTGAAGTTTTGCTGCGCTGACAATATCAACGCTCCCACTCCGGAAAGGTTGGTAATGAACTCCGCCAGGAGAGTCACGATCAAAGCCAACGGAGCTGCCACCCTAACTCCAAGAAGAATTCCTGGAAGAGCTGAACCGATCATCACGCTGGATCGACGGAAACCACCCAATCTGAGGTTTGTAATGGAACTCGATAGCACAGGGCTTAGATTCAGAATTGCCGACCTAGTGTTCAAAAGTATTGGCCATACTGAACTGAAGACAACAATAACAAGAGCCATTTTTGTATTTGTGCCAAGTACAATTGCCGCAGCTGGAACCAGTGCCGCAGCAGGGAGATTTCGAAGGAAATCGAGCAGAGGATCGAGTGCCTTACCACCCCACCGGATGCTTCCTAACGCCATACCTAGGGCAGTTCCTATGAGCGTTGCGA
>JAJYDM010000122.1 GCA_021777475.1 Actinomycetes bacterium
TTGCACTTTGACCACAGCGACAAAGTCGCTTTGCGGCAGAAGCTCCACTTGGGATTTACCAATCTAATACTTGAGGTGGAACTATGGGTCACTTGGGGAAAGAAAAGTTGGGAATTTATTCAAAACCCTGCAACACTTGCAGAAAGCCCGGATTCTGCACCTTCGGCTCGTTCTTCCACCTTGAATTTGCTGCTGTTTACGCATCCATCAGTGATGGACAATACATTTGGAAGGCCTGAACTCGCTTCGCAGCGACCATCAGGACAGCCGACGACTCAATGAGGCATCGTTACCCTGTCACGACCCCAAAACCAACCGGCATAGCATCTTCTGGTTGAGGCCAGACTGCAAGTTGCATTCCGCCTTCATTGTGATGTTGATCCGCTGACACGCACAAATCTCGGTCCCTTGTAATTTACAGCACTCCCAAGGGCCTGCGCCCAACAAATTGCTCGCGCAAGGAACGGATCAGAACGCATTTCCTCACACAGCATTGCTTCGTCGTTCGTTCCTCACCCTTTACAAAGCAAAACTGCTGAATCAAGAACCGGACAACAGGTACTCGGTCGCATAGATGGCCTTTAGCCTGCATTCGATGTTTGTCAGCTTCGTTGGGGAGAACCTCTATGTCGGAGACTACGCAGTCGAGGGGACCGCAGACCTCAAAAAGAAGCTGAAGATAGACCTCGAACGCAATATCTTGAACTAGCAAGAGATCAGAAAAATCATCAGAGCCACCAAACAGGACTCTTATCCCCAAGGTTCTTGATCAGAACACAGAATTAAACGCCGTATATGCCAAATGGACACAGCCGCAGTTGCGCAAAACGGACGCCAGACTCAGGAAATGCGCACCAATTATGTCATGTCAATGGTGTCGGCTGGTCTAACCAAAAGTGATTCGGGATGCGCATCTCGTGGTTATCCGAAATCGCCACCGTATCTCAGTTTCGCCAGCTTCACACTAGCCATAACTAGGGTGAGCAAATAGCACACCGCAATCCTGTTTTCCTGATGAAATCTCACGCTGATTCACGCATCCCTTACTTGCTGATAAATGATCGAATTAGCGGCATGCAACAGTTTCCAGGCGAAGACCACTAAAACTATGACCACATCCAACCAAACCTGGGTCTGACTCAGAAAGCCCATGGATTGGTCGTAAAACAGTCAATCGAATGTGCGAAATGCCGTCGGACGGATCAGCGAATAAATACCAGGGAAACCTAAGTTCATCAACCAGCACTAGAAAGTTTTTGAACTGCTCTGCCACAAAACACCTCAGGGCGACGTTATCTCGTCGGTTTTGACCGCTTCATTCGAAACTGATGACCCTGGCGTGTCAATCTGGAAACTTGGGAGATCGACCCGGAAACACGAACCCATGCCTTCCGCTGACTCCACAGAAACGTTGCCGTCGTGCGCCTTGACTACCGATTCCACCACTGACAATCCAAGGCCAAATCCCCCGTGCTCGAAACTTCGATTGTCGTCGACTCTATAGAAACGTTCAAAAAGATGCTCCAGAGCCTCAGCCTTGATTCCTGGTCCGTTATCCTCCACCTCAATCACAACCCGGTCAACCCGTAACGGATCTTCTAAAGACTTCACAGTCCCGACTCGAACCACTATCTTTGCATCAAGCGGAGTATGGAAGATGGCATTGTTCACCAAGTTGCTTACAACCTGTCTCAGACTCTCCTCGTCTCCCAACGTGTATACCGGTTGAAGCCAGTTCCCATGCTCAGACGCTCCCAGCGGCTCCAAACGGATATCCCGTTCAGGCTGGATCACCCGCGCATCCTGAACATTATCCGCCACAAGGGCCAGTACGTCGACAGGCTCGAACTTCATTTGCTTACGCTGATCCAGATTGGCCAGCAGGAGGAGCTCCTCTACCAAACCTGACATCCTCTTGGATTCCTGCTGTATTCGCCTTGCCGATCTTTCAGCCAGACTCCTGTCACCTTCGATACCCTTCTGGAGAAGTTCCGAATAGCCCATTATTGAAGTGAGCGGAGTCCTGAGTTCATGTCCTGCATCCGCTACGAATCTCCGCAACTGGTCCTGCGAACTCACTGACTTTCTCTCGCTCGCTTGAACTTGCGTAAACGCCTGTTGGATCTTCTCTAGCATGTCGTTGAAGGCAATCCCAAGCTTGCGAATCTCCGCGGCCGCCGAATCGCTGTTGATTCTCACCGAAAGATCCCCATTGGCAATTGCATCGGCGGCCTGTTCCATCTCGACTAATGGCCGCATGCCCAACCTGGCAACCAGATAGGTCATGACCACCAGAACTGACAGAACGATCAGACCTACAACTAGGTCAAGGAACTTTAGATGCGACATAGTTGAATTAAATTCGTTTAGAGAAACCGCAGCCATGACGGAGCCTGCATCATTTGGTAGCGTCGTCAGACCGGCCCGGAAACCCGATGCCCCCCCTTTGGACCCAGGTAGAAAAAAATAGCTCCTACCCGCGGCAAGCGACCGTGCGGCCGCCAGAGATGGAATCGTCGGCTCCTTCACTGAACCCAGCTGGTTATATCGGACATACTCGATGCTGCCGGTAGGCCCATATACAACAAGGAGAACCGGCGATGGAGCTTGAATCCCGGACTGGGGCTGCCGTGTGACTATCCCGCCAGGACCCAGAGGAAACCGTTGCTGGCGAAGAGCGATCCTCGAGGTGCTTGCCAGCACACTATTTATCTGACGATCAATTCTGGTCGAAAGAAACGACTGCATTCTGATTATTCCGATGACATCTGACACGGCAATACCGGCTATCACGAGAACGGAAACACCCAGAATTATCCGTCCCTTGAGCGAGGACAGAAATACAGAACGGACATTGAAACTACGCCAGGACTTCGACACAGGCTGAGCCACCTATACGCCCTTAACTATTTTGGCAATCTGAGGCTATAACCAATTCCACGAACGGTATGCAAGAGCTGCGGCTCAGTGGAATCGATCTTCCTTCGAAGGAAACTTACATAGGATTCAACAACCCCGTCGCTACCTTCAAAGTCATAGCCCCACACTTTCGACAGTATCTGGGCCTTGCTAACAACCACATTAGCGTTCTCCATTAAATAGGCCAAGAGGTTGAACTCGGTTGGCGTGAGGTCGATCTCGATATCACCACGCCGGACTTGATGCATGGCCTCGTCCAACACTAAGTCTCCAAATTGAAGTACCACATTTATACCAGGAACTGCGGATCCTTTATAGCGTCTGAGTATCGCCTTCACTCTCTCGGCCAGCTCCTCCAACGAAAACGGCTTGGTGATGTAATCGTCTGCCCCGAGCGAAAGACCGGTAATCTTGTCTTGAGTTTCGTTTCTAGCAGTGAGAAAGAGAACCGGCACATCTCTTCCAGACTGTCTCAGTCTTTCGATTACCTGGAAACCATCAAAATCAGGCATCATTAGGTCGAGAACAACCAGACTGTAGTTAGATGTTGTCGCGCGAAACAGAGCCTCCGCACCGCTTGAGGCAACATCCACCTGATATCCAATAAGTGATAGACCTTGCTGAATCAACTCAGTAATGGCGGGATTATCATCCACCGCAAGAATCGACTCTTTTTCGCCCGAAATACTCAAGTGAGTTCCCCGATGTCCGACTTGCAATGAATTGCGCCACAATGCAAACGGCGTATTAGCGATGCGGTCATACTTCCTAAGCCCAGTATATCTTTGCAAGACACAATGATTTCATTGTCCCAGACTAGAGCAGCAGTCTGTAATAGTGCTCGAAGAATCCTTAGGAGATCGTTGGCCCATAGAGAAAGTATCGCGCACTATTTTCGGCCCAGCCTTCCTCAGGTTCGCCCCAATGATCATTTGAAACCTCCATTCGAACTCGCGTGACCGGGAAATCCCTACTCTGACGGATCTCTCCACTGAGCCGTTTTCAACCTGCATCAGCCGCCTAGAGTCCAGAAGCTTCCACGAGCTGGAATTGAAGAGGTCCACGCCGTCATCTCCAAGCTGGGCATCAATAGCCTTTCCCAAACGACCAGGGCCTGTCACAAGCTCACCTCGAATAAACCCAGCATCAGCCATATAATTTGACTTCGAAATGACGATCCCGGAACGTATCAACACTGCCTGCCCGTCACCGGCGCTACCCGTGACAACGTTGATGCACCTGTGTATTCCATAACTCAAATAGACGTAAAGTGTGCCGCCATCATCAAACATCGATCTATTTCTTCGCGAGATACCACCGTAGGCGTGTGATGCCTGGTCATCGGGACCTCCATATGCCTCCACCTCTGTGACCACCACGCCAGTATCTCCATTGACCATCAACATGCCTAGCAGCATCGGCGCCACCTGGTCCGAATCCCGCCGAAGAAGTTTCCGTGGCGCCGGCGCACACATCCATACACCGCTTGAAACTTCGATCACGCTCAGTCCAACTCCTCCATGTGATAAATGAATAGCTCCGTGCACAATATTAGACTGCAGCTAAGAGGCTGCTTGTATTGGTTCAAGAGTGACGGGTCAGCCGAGATTTCGCAATGGTTATCGAGCGCTCACCCCTTTGCTCGGTCTAAATCACGCTTTATCTAGCAATCCTTGCCATGATCGTTTTGGAAAGTTTCGGCTACTAGCACGCGCTAGATCATCATCAACATTGAGTGCACAACTTCGGCATCTACTTTGAACCCTAGGTTATCCCACCACACGCGCCTCAATTTGCTCAAGAATCCACTGGCGGGTCCGCATCAACTGGTCAAAGTGATGGATTTTTTGGGAACCGGCCACTCCGTCTGAACCAACGAACAAGTGCCGTT
>JAJYDM010000030.1 GCA_021777475.1 Actinomycetes bacterium
TCTCGGGCGAGAGAGCTGAAGGAGCATTTCGGGAATGATGTTGCCTACGCCTCAAAGGCGTTCTTGTGCAAGGCGATGGCCAGGCTTGTCGCCGAAGAAGGACTTCATATTGATGTGGCCTCAGGCGGAGAGCTTTCAGTTGCACTCAGCGCTGACTTTCCCCCTGACCGTATCGTCATGCACGGCAACAACAAGTCTGTTGCAGAGCTCGAACTGGCTGTTTCCGCAGGTGTAGGCAGGATAGTGATTGACTCTTTCGATGAGATCGACCGCTTGGAGCAGTTACTTGCGCCAGACAGCCATTTGAAGGTTTGGATAAGGGTGACTCCGGGAGTAGAGGCCCACACGCATGAGTTCGTCATGACGGGGCAGGACGACTCCAAGTTTGGCTTTGGACTTCTTTCGGGTGATGCAAAACTGGCGTTGGACCGGCTGAGACTTTCCAACAAATTAGAACTGGTTGGAATGCACGCTCATATTGGAAGCCAAATCTTTTCTCTTGAGTCTTTCGTCAAAGAGGTGGAGGTGCTGGCGCCGTTCTTTTCCTCATCCGGAGTTGAGGAACTCAATTTTGGCGGAGGTCTGGGAATCCCGTACATGGCCGGCGAGCCAGTCCTGGGCTTTTCCGACTGGGCTTGGGCGCTCAAGGAAAGTGCCAGAGCTGCGGGGATTCCGTCGTCGGCCCGGATTATGGTCGAGCCGGGCCGTTCCCTGGTTGGGCCGGCCGCGATCACGGTTTATGAGGTTGGGACGATAAAGAGAATCCAGGGCATCCGGACCTATGTAAGCGTAGACGGTGGAATGAGCGACAACCCGAGGCCAGTCCTATATGACAGCGGATATGAGACCTTTCTTGTGGATGACGTGCTAGCACGGCGCGATTGGCAGGTGACTGTAGTCGGAAAGCACTGCGAGTCTGGTGATATCCTTGTCAGAGACGGTCATCTACCTTCATCCACAATGGTGGGGGACTATATAGCAACGCCAGTCACTGGAGCATATGGATACTCAATGGCGTCGAATTACAATAAGGTTGGTCGTCCGGCAGTGGTGTTTGTGAACAGCCATGGTTATCGGCTGGTGTTGCGGAGAGAGACGATCGGTGATCTGCTTGCCTTGGACGTGGGTTAAGGTCACGGTTCTCATGGGTCTTTGTGCGTCTGTCGGGTTGACGCGGCCAGTAGACACCAATGCCGGCTCTTAAGAGATTGCGGTCTTTCGAGGCGCTAAGTTGGAGGGGTGAGTTCTATACCGGTTCGTTTGGGAATACTGGGTTGCGGCAATGTTGGCGCAGCCCTGGTCAAAATCATCCTCGAGGACCAGAGCCTGATAGAGTCGCAAACTGGCGAGGTTTTGGAGATTGCCGCGATTTCTGTAAGAGATCTTTCCATAGAACGTCCTGCGTGGGTCCCTCGTGAGTTGCTCACGCTCGATCCGTTTTCGGTGGTCACCGATCCTTCGATCGATATTGTCGTTGAAGTCATGGGAGGCTATGATCCGGCCAAGGCTCTAATCGAGGAGGCACTCAGGGCAAAGAAGTCGGTGGTGACTGCCAACAAGACTCTGCTCTCCGACTTTGGCGAGGAGCTCTCCGAATTGGCGCGAAGTCAGGGCCGTGACATCTTCTTCGAGGCCGCCGTGGCTGGAGGTATTCCTCTCATACGATCTTTGAAGGTGTCTTTGGCTGCGGAACGGGTGCGTCGGGTGACCGGGATTGTCAATGGGACAACCAACTACATCCTTACGAGAATGTCTGAAGACGGCACCTCCTACCAGGACGCACTGAAGAGTGCTCAGGAACTTGGCTACGCAGAAGCCGATCCCACTGCAGATGTCGGCGGCATTGATGCTAGTGCCAAAGCGGCAATCCTCGCTTCCATCGCGTTCGGGCGCAAGGTTCAGTACGGCGATGTTTACCGAGAGGGGATAACCTCTGTAACCCTGGATGACTTTGCATTTGCCAAGCGGCATGGTTTCACCCTGAAGCTCCTAGCGATATGTGAGTGGATCGAGGGGAAAGATGGAGAGGAGGGAAGCGTCTCCGTCAGGGTTCACCCAACAATGGTGGCGCTAACGCACCCTCTCTCGGCGGTCCGGGAGGCGTTCAACGCAATTTTTGTGGAAGGCGATTCGGTCGGTGAACTGATGTTCTATGGCAGGGGCGCTGGTGGCTTGCCCACCGCTTCAGCCGTACTAGGAGACATAATCGATGCAGCCCATAATCTTCGCTATGGATCCACCGAGCGTCACGTTGCGCGTCCGGCCGCGCAGATTCTTCCATTTGACGAGCTGGACTATCAGTTTTATATCGCGATCGACGTGAGCGACCGTCCCGGAGTGCTCGCACAGGTGGCAACGGTGTTTGGAGCCAACGGGGTTTCGATCATGTCGATGGAGCAGGTCGGTCTTGGGCAAGAGGCCAGGCTGATTTTCATAACGCACCAGGCAAAGGAGCGCGCGGTTCAGATGACACTGGCCGAGGTGCGGGAGCTTGGCGCGGTCAGGCGGCTCGTCGGTTTCATAAGGGTGTTAGGTAATGGATCGGCCCAAGGCTGACTTGGGCGAATTAGTGATGAGGTCCTAATAGATGGCAGAAGATTTCAAACGGCCGGATCACGAACGATTGGTTTGGCGTGGTGTGGTCGAGGAGTACCGAAGTTTTCTCCCAGTCGACGAAAACACGCCGGTGATCACCCTGGGGGAGGGCAGAACCCCGCTAATTTACGCACCAGAACTCTCAAGTCTCAAGTCGGCTGACGTGTATCTCAAGTATGAAGGTGGGAATCCAACCGGATCCTTCAAGGACAGAGGGATGACCCTGGCGATTTCTAAAGCCGCCGAGGAGGGCAGCCAGACCGTGGTGTGTGCTTCGACGGGGAATACCTCGGCTTCAGCAGCGGCGTACGCCGCCAAGGCGGGGATGACTTGCGCGGTGTTGATCCCGGAGGGCTACATTGCTCTTGGCAAGCTTGCTCAGGCCCTGATCTATGGCGCCAAGGTTATGCAGGTGAAGGGCAATTTCGATCAGGCACTTCAGATCGTACGTGAGCTTGGCGAACATTCGTCAAAGATCACAGTCGTCAACTCGATTAATCCGTACCGCATAGAGGGTCAGAAGACCGGCGCTTTTGAGATTGTCGACACCCTAGGAGTTGTTCCGGATTACCATTTCATTCCCGTAGGCAACGCTGGCAACATCACCGCCTACTGGAAGGGTTACAAGGAGTACCTCAAGCGCGGGATCACGGCGTCAGCTCCAAAGATGATGGGTTTTCAGGCTGCGGGTGCAGCTCCGATAGTTCTGGGCCATGTGGTTGAACATCCAGAAACGGTCGCGACAGCAATCCGGATTGGCAATCCTGCTTCATGGGAAAATGCCATGCAAGCGAGGGACGAGTCTGGAGGGGCGATCTCTTCGGTGACCGACGGCGAGATCCTTGAGGCCTACCGATTCCTGGCTGCCAAGGAGTCCGTGTTTTGTGAGCCAGCATCGGCGGCATCCGTGGCAGGTTTGCTAAAAACCGAGGTTAAGCGCGGCTCCGTGGTGGTGTGCGTGTTGACCGGGCACGGGTTGAAGGACCCGGATGCCGCAATTTCACAGATATCGGTACCTGAGGCCGTCGACGCGACGTACGATGCGATATGCAGAGAGCTTGGGGTCTAGCGGCACCGTCGCATACCGATACCTGCTAGTCTGGAAATAAGGCACCTGCGGTGTATCGGATCATTTCGATTGCTGGATGTTCCAACGGGTAAACTCTCTTACGAAATCCTCTATGATCAGCACGATCTGAATTACTGCGATTTGGTTCGGTGTTGGATTTGAGTAGGGAGTCCGGTTGTGGTAGAAACTAGGTAACGTGCGAGTAGTAGAGTTATTCGCTACCTAGGTCAATCAACTCCCATCCCTGGGAAAAGGCTCATAAAGGCAAAATACCTGAAGAAAAACCACGCAATCAGATGATTTTTTGGAGTGGTTCAGCTGTTGTGGGCTGCAGAGGAGCAATATTGGATAATTTTACCGATTTATTATTACGTGGAAGAGGTGCAGATGGGCACTGAGTCTCAGCTAGAGCGATCGGTTCTTGAGAAAAAAGACAGAGGCGAACTTTCTGAAATTGCTGGAGCATTGCAGATAAAGACGACTTCAAGGACGAAGAAGTCAGACATGATCGATCTGATTCTGGTCGGAGCGGGAGTGGTGATTCCGACTGAGGCGTCCTCACCCCCCGCAGTTGCGAAAACGCGAAGCGTGCGAAGTCCAAAGGCTGCACCCATTAAAACTGAGGGTTCGGCTGTGACGAACGGGACAGAGTTGGATGTCAGGGCGGTCGCCGAGGCTGTGGAGGCGCCGACTTCGGTTGAGACTTCGGTCCCACCTCCGATTGTTGTGACTAGTTCAACGATGTCGAGACGCCGTCCGCTCAGTTCAACTATGCGCAATGGATCAAATGGACAGGCCACAACCTCGACTGATGAGCTGATTGATCAGGAGTTTGCCGTCAAGACGGCAGAAGAGTTGGAGAAGACCCCGAGTGAAGAGTCTCCAGAGGCCCGCCGCATCCCCGAAATGGGCGAAGGTGCATCACGGCGGAGCCGAAGGCGAAGAGGTCGGGATCGCGGAGACCGTGAGCGCGAGGTTTCAACCGAGCCACCGGCACCGGTTGAGTTGACCGATGTCGAGGGGATCCTCGATCTGCGGGAAGAGGGTTTCGGGTTCTTGAGATCGAGCACATACCTGCCAAGTCTTAAGGATGTCTATGTGGCCATCTCTGTTGTTCGCAAGTACGGCCTGCGCAAGGGAGACCAGGTACGTGGTGGTGCCCGCGCCGCCAATGCGAATGAGAAGTATCCGGCTCTGATCCGAGTTGATCAGGTCAACGGTGCGGATCCTGAGGCGGCGAAGTCGCGCCCGAAGTTCGAGGAGCTGACCCCTTTGTTCCCCGATATCAAACTTGTCCTGGAAACCCCCAAAGATCCCGCCAATGTCACGGCTCGAATCGTGGACCTGGTTTCCCCGATCGGCAAGGGACAGAGAGGTCTCATCGTTTCACCTCCCAAAGCGGGTAAGACGACGATCATGAAGCACATCGCCCACTGTATCGAGACCAACAACCCTGAAGTATTCCTTATGGTGTTGCTTGTGGATGAGCGTCCAGAGGAAGTGACCGATATGCGGCGGTCGGTCAAAGGTGAGGTTGTCGCTTCAACTTTCGACAGACCGGCTGAGGAGCATACCGCGGTGTCAGAGCTTGCGCTCGAGCGTGCCAAGCGGTTGGTTGAGCTTGGTCAAGATGTCGTGATCATCCTGGATGGCATAACCCGGCTTGCCCGTGCCTACAACCTGGCTCAGCCTGCGTCAGGCAGGATCATGTCTGGTGGTGTGGACTCAGGCGCGTTGTATCCGCCTAAGAAGTTCTTTGGAGCAGCGCGAAATGTGGAGGAGGGCGGCTCTCTTACGATTCTTGCCACCGCGCTGGTTGAAACCGGTTCGCGTATGGATGAGGTCATCTTTGAAGAGTTCAAGGGAACCGGAAACATGGAGCTTCGACTTGACCGTCGTCTGGCGGAGAGAAGGCTGTACCCGGCCATAGATGTCAATGCCTCATCGACTAGGCATGAGGAGCTTCTATTTGACAAGGACCAACTTTCACTGGTGTGGAAGCTGCGAAGGGTGCTAAACGCATTGAGCAACGACGGGAACTCGGCACCGAGTCTGGAACTGTTGATAGACAAGGTGCGCTCGACGAAATCAAATGCAGAGTTCCTGCAGGAGATCGCCAAGTCTCAGGTGCCCAACAACTACTAGAATACGTTGACAAATGGAACTTGGCGGGATCATTGAATGTCAAGCCGTCCGAGGTCGCTAGGATGATGGAGCTATGAAGTCTGAAATTCACCCAAATTACGTGGTCGCGAACGTCCACTGCTCGTGTGGCAACACTTTTGTGACCAAATCTACTAAGTCGGAACTCCACGTAGAGCTCTGCAGCGAATGCCATCCGTTTTACACGGGTAAGCAGAAGCTCGTCGATACCGGAGGACGAGTTGAGCGCTTCCAGCGGCGTTATGGCGAGAGAAGGTCCTCGAAAAAGTAGAGGAGCCGTCTGATTTAGCCTTCCGAGGTTAGGTAGTTGCATTGCCAGAAATAGACAGATCTGAGAAGGGTTCCCTCTGGAGGGGGGCCCTTCGTTCGTGCATTTCAAGATTTGACCCCAGTGTGGACGTCTCGGCGGCGGAAATTTCCGAGTTTCCCTCATTTGTAGGTTGTTCCATCGGAGACACTGCCCACATTCTGATCGGCTCTTTGTCGACAGCTGATATTGGACCATATCTGGCTTTTGCAACCAGAGGGTTAGCCTCAGTTTTGAATCTTTACGTACCTCCTAGCGCAATTCCCGGGGTCTCGGCATCATCGTTTTCGGCGGTTGTCGGAGCCTTGGGCCTCCAGGGAGAGGGGTTTGAGATCTCCGTTGAGGTGCTGATGGTGGAGAGGGAGGGGTTGAAACCCGTTGTCGGGGGAACCACGCTTCAATCTGTGATACAGGATGACATTGCCAGCAGGGAGTTTTTGACTCATCCGGGCGCTGCGGAAGTGGTCGAAATTGTGTTGGGCAATAGGTGCGAGGCGTTCTTCATCGGAGATCGGATGTACGTCACTCATCTGGGTCTTGAGGTGGCCCGCTCCATTTGGGTTGATGGTCGCCTTGCTCTCGAGGTTGGTGTGGGCCGCAACGATAGGATGGCCAGGTCGTGGCTGAAGGATCCCCGGACTCAGGACGAACAGCTGAAGGACGTGGTTCAGACTGTCAACCGCTACAGGATGGGTTCATCCCAGTTCCATCCTCTGGCAAGGTTGGCGACCGCTCGATGGATGAGGCTGGCGATTCAGGACGACCCCTCTCTCATATCGGTACAGCAGCTTACACCGTTAGAACTTGTTCGTACAGGTAACTGGCCCACAAGGGGACTCTGGTCACTTAAGACCGGTTCCGAGTTCAACGATGAGGACGCGATCATGTATCGAGGCTTTGATACAAGCTTCGAAGAGGACGACCTAGCGTTTGCCATTGCGATAGATTCCGCCGATGCCTTGCACGTCGTGGGAATAAGTGCTGGCGTGGATCTTGGGGCTGTGGCGAAGCTCTATGAGGTTGCCAGGTCGTTGGCGGATCAGGGCAGAAAGGTGGACGGTTCTATCCTGGTTGTTCAGGAGAGAAATAGAATCGTACCCATCGAGCGTTTGGTAAATTTGGCAGGTTTTAGGCTTAGGAGTGCCACACTCTCGCCAACGTGGAAGAAAATCGACCCTGAATAGGTGACTGGCTGTGAATAATGTTTGATCGACTCAGTGAATTGACAAAAGAATATGACCAAATTTCAAGGGAGCTGTCGGATCCGTCAATCTACGGCGATCAGCGAAAACTGCGGGATCTGAGCCGCAAGCACAAGGAACTCGAGACGATCGTTTCCTCGTACAAAGCATATCAAGATGTGCAGAGCGACGTGGAGACTTTGAAGGAGATGATCGCAGAGGTTGCTGGCGAGGACCGTGACATGCTCAGGGACGAACTGAATGAGGCGGAAGAAAAGCTGGAGGAGTCAAAGAAGAACCTTGAGATCGCGCTTTTACCTAAGGACGAAAACGATGGGAGAAACGTCATCGTGGAGATCAGGGGAGCTGAGGGTGGTGAGGAGGCAAACCTCTTCGCCAAGGATCTTTTTGACATGTATGTGCGCTATGCGGACCGTCAGGGCTGGAAGTGGGAACTACTCGGTTCTGACTTGTCTGAAAGAGGCGGTTTCAGCGACGTCACCTTCATAGTCAAAGGTGAAGATGCATGGCGCAAGCTGAAGCACGAGGGAGGGCCTCACAGGGTTCAGAGGGTTCCGGTTACAGAATCGCAGGGCAGGGTTCACACTTCCTCGGCCACAGTGACGATCCTTCCTGAGGCGGAGGAGGTTGACGTTCAGATAGATCCCAACGACTTGAAGATCGACGTCTACCGGTCCACAGGTCCGGGTGGCCAGTCAGTTAATACGACAGATTCGGCGGTGAGAATTACCCATTTACCCACAGGGTTGGTTGTCGCTATGCAGGATGAGAAGAGCCAGATTCAGAACCGTGCCAAGGCGCTGCAGGTTTTGCGCGCACGTCTTTTGAAAATGGAGCAGGACAGGCAGTCGGCGGAGTTGTCACATGCCCGCAAGTCCCAGATAGGTGGCGGTGGCAGGTCGGAAAAGATAAGAACCTACAATTTCAAGGAAAATCGCGTCACCGACCATAGAATCGGGCTCACACTTTACCGCTTGGACAGGATCCTCATGGGCGAGGTGGAGGAGCTGACAGATGCCCTGCTGCTCGATGAGCGAACCAGGCAGTTGGAAGGTACAGAGCGCGACTGATGTCGAGCGGCAGGTCAGATGAGTGTAGAGTCCAGGACCGGCTATTGCGAAAAGTTGGAAGCCAACAGCTCGCCCGGTGGATTTGGAACGAGGCTCGGTCCAGGTTCTCAGACGAAGATGTCGAAGTCGCTGCTTTCGAGTTCGCTGACCGGTACCTTGCAGGAGAGCCTCTGCAGTATGTTTTTGGGCACTGGAGCTTTCGAACGCTCGAGCTCAAATGTGACCGGAGGGGGTTGATTCCTCGTCCGGAAACGGAACTCCTTGTGGATATGGTCAAGGATGATTTGCAAGCAAATCCTTGGATGAAGCGCGTTCTGGAGATCGGCACCGGCACCGGAGCGATTGCATTGGCGCTTGCCACCGAGGTTTCTGGGCTGTCGATCGTGGCTACGGATGTGTCCCTAGATGCTTTGTCCCTGGCAAAAGAGAATCTGGCCTCCCAGGAAGCGTTGACCAGTGAGGTTATGATGGTCCATTCTGATTTGTTCTCTGCTTTGGGTGGCTATGGATTATTCGACTTGATAGTCTCGAATCCCCCGTATGTTCCAAGCTCAACGGTGCTGGACGTGACGGTGGCAGATTATGAACCGCATCAAGCGCTCTTTGGCGGAGGCGATGGTCTCCAGATCATTGCGAAGCTGATTTCGGGTTCGCCGGCGAAGCTGAGTCGGCGTGGCGCCGAGCTGTATCTGGAAATAGATGAGAGCCATGGCGGCCGCGTGAATGAGTTGGCCTCACAAAGCGGCTTCTCGGCCATTGAGATCCATCAGGATCTGGCGGGGAAAGACAGATTCGCCCGCCTTATCTACTGACTTGCTCTAGAAGGGGAAGGGCTGGATAACCTCTGGCGGGTTGAGATCATCCAGCCCTTGTTTGTGTGTCGGGGAACACAGAAGGGTTATTGGCTGGAGCGATTCTGGCTCGAGCCACTTTCTTGACTGTTTGAGGATCCGTCTCTTTTGGCGCCCTCATTCAAACTGCTCCCTAAGGAGCTTTCCGAGCCCTTGGTTGCCCCAACCGAGTGTGCTGTCCGCTGTCCACCGCCCGCGAAATTGAAAACCGTCGTGGTGGAGGTGGTGGAAAACGGATTTATAAATGATGAATCAAAATTGAATCGGCTGCTATTTCTCTGGTTTTGACCGGAACTGCGATTTCCGAAACCGTTGCCGTTAGCAGTGGCGTTGTTTTGCGATGCGCCGGCAGCGCCGGGCGTTGCGGCACCTGCACAAAGTTGTGCGACCGATTTACCTTCGGTATGTGCCAGTTCCTGGAGCCGCTGAAATGCGGTGGAGCTTATGAGTTGAGGCCTAGAAGAGCCAAAGGACGCACCCAATGTCGTCGAGGTTACCGAACCGCTGCCGTTTGCAGATTCCGATAGCAATGACCCGTTGGATCCAGCGTTGCCAGACGTGGTTGAGGTGCTCGATTCAGGCATTCTCTGAAAGTCGAAATATGCGGTGCATTGGCCGTATAGGGCACTATCGTTCGCCGGACCGCCAGATGCGCCTGTGATTGGGCTAGCATGCTGCCCGCCGGTCGTTGCGGCACCAGTTTGGGCATTCCGGCCGGTTTTCGGAGTTGAGTTGGTCGCCTTGGGCAGTTCAATCGATGTCGAAAATGATTGGCTACCAGATGCGTTAGAAGCGGGAACATTGATTCCGACTCTTGCAAGACCACTCGAGAGGGTTGCCTGGAAGGTGTTGGGCAGGTCGCCATGATAGGCGGCCACGGCTGTTCCTGTTAGGGCGGTCGCCGCTATCAGGATACCCGCAGCCTTTGCTGCCAAAAGGTTCGAGTGGAGTCTTCGTTTACGTTCATTAGCGATGTCGATAGCGGATTCTTTTCCGAGCACCTCCTTAAAGCCTGCCAGTACCGAACTCTCGAGTGACAACTCTTCGGAGGTGGCAGGCATCTTAGCGGCGAGGATGAGTTCGGCCAAATGGGCAAGGGGGCCTGTGGACAGCGACGGGTCAACTTCTCCTCGCAGGAGTTGTTCAACCTGTTTGTCTGAGAGCTGTTCTTCACCCATGTCGAATAGGCAATCGTCATTTTGGTCCATTACGTTACAACATTTTTCTCAAATGTTTTGATTAATGTGTTTATCGCCCGGTGTTGTATCACCCTGACCGCCTCTTTGCTCTTACCTATCAGATTTGCCACCTCCTCGACGCTCAGGTCCGCCACTACCCGAAGCAGCAGGACCTCGGCGTGGTGAGGTGGTAGCCTGCCCACGAGCGCCTCTATGGCTTCTTCAGCTGAGAGATTGGCGACGGCCGGCATTGCGGTGGCATCGTATAAGTGGGACTGAATGTCGCTTCCAAGGTGTATGCGTTCGCTCTCCATGGCCATCTTTGTCTTACCGGTGGCTCGGTAGAAGTCGGCGACTTTTTTTCTCGAGATACCGAACATCCATGCGCGGAAGCCCCGGGCGTCTCCATTGAAGTCTGCAATTCCTTTGGCTATGGCGATCCAGGTTTCTGAAGCGACGTCTTCGTAGTCAAATGGGCAATGATGCCTGAGATAACGAAGAAGTTGAGGATTGAACGATCGAAATAGCAGGACAATCGCTGATTCGTCCCCCCTCTTTGCATTTTCGATTGCCTTTTCTAAGTCAATTTCGATGGCCAGCTACTCCTTGAGCGATCTCGACTCTTGACACGCAAACAATATCCGTATTATTTCCGTTTGGCGCCAAGATCGCAACAACAGATCCTTGGCACCGACTGCTGACTCTGAAATCTTCCTGGGAAGGCGTTGCTGCGTATTCACTCTGGACCAGATGGGAAAAGTTGGACTTGTACAGGCTTTTAATCGCGTCTTTGACATGAATTGGACAGTTCTCGAGCGGCCTTTGAGGGCCATATTAAATTATTCATTAATTTTTGTTTATTTAGTTGGAAATTAGTGCTTTACTTCTGGGTGATTTTGTGACTACTGTCTCTATAAGCATTATACGTATACGGATTAGTTTTGCCAGTTTGTCGGCGAATCACTTGGAAGGTAGGCCTGTAGATGGGGAATGGTACTGGGGGGTCGAAAGGTCCAATTCTGGTCGTAGGTGGTGGAATTGGTGGATTGGCTGCTGCGCTGAGCCTTTCCAGGTCGGGACAGGATGTAGTTGTGCTGGAAAAGGCGGCTCAGTTCGTGGAGATTGGTGCAGGGCTCCAGCTGGCGCCCAACGCCACGCGAATCCTGGCCTCCTTGGGTTTGATGGAGGCGATCCGCGAAGTGGGAGTCTTTCCGAATAGGCTCAGATTGAAGACCGCGCTTACGGATGAGAATCTGACTTCGTTAGATCTGGGCGAAGGATTTATCCAGAGATACGGTGCACCTTACGTGGTTATGCACCGTAATGACCTGCTGAGAATTTTACTGGAGGGTTGCCAGGCTCAGCCGTCGGTAGAGCTGCTTCCGGGGAAGGAAATCAAGGAAGTCGAAAATGACGCGGATGGTGTTATTGCGACCTGTGCAGATGGGTCAACTTACCGCGGAAGGGCACTCATCGGAGCCGATGGGCTCTGGTCAACAGTTCGGAAACGGCTCAGTGACGACGCTCCGGTCTGCTCGGGATACGTCTCTTACCGCGGAACGGTTCCAACCGAGAGGACCACGGCGCACGCGCCACTGGACGAGGTCGTGGCGTGGATTGGACCCGGCCTCCACTACGTTCAATACCCACTGCGTTCGGGTAACCTCTATAACCAGGTGGCAGTTTTCAGAAGCGACCAGTATCTTCAGGGAAAAGAGGACTGGGGGAACTCCGAGGAGTTGGAGGAGAAGTTTTCGGTGACCTGCGAGCATATCAGAACTGCAATGCCCCTTCTCGGAAGGGACCATCGCTGGCCTATGTATGATCGCGAACCGATAGGCCGATGGACGGATGGTAATATTACACTTCTGGGTGACGCCGCCCATCCGATGCTTCAGTATCTCGCTCAGGGTGCCTGTCAGGCAATCGAAGATGCGAATGCGATAGGCGTAGCTTTCGATAGGGAGTCGGGAAATATTGGCAAGGCTCTGAACGTATACGAACAGGCCCGGACGCTACGCACAGCTAGGGTTCAGCGAAATGCAAGGCTATGGGGAGATATGTGGCATATCGATGGAGCGGGAAGGCTGATGCGTGACGAACTGTTCTCCAGGCGTGACGTTGATGATCACTCGCATATCGAATGGCTTTATGGAAAGCGCGATCCCCTTGCAGCGAGTGACTGAGCCGATTTCCGATCGCGGATGTGTTTGATGAGTTGAGACTTTTGAGTCTGCGACCGGCGGTTACAATGGTGTAGAACAAACTTGCCATTGCGGCGTGCATGAAATTATGTTGACGGAGATGGTCTTCCACTTTGGTGCAGGTTGCAGCTTGCGCCAAACTCCCCAATTTGGAATTGGTTGGTCTAAGTGTCTAGCGCAGCAGATGGAACAAAAAGAGAAAGATCTCACCGGCGGTCGAGTGATGCAGCATGTCGCAATTCTCGTTCGCCGTCCGAAGATAACTTGGAGTTCGATTTAGCGACCGCACCCGGTCACTTAATCAGGAGGGCACAGCAGGTTCACACCTCGGTATGGGCGACCGTGGTGGGAGAGGACTTGACCAGCTCTCAATTTGCGGTGCTGAATGTCTTATACGACAAGCCTGGAATCGATCAAACCACTTTGAGCCAGGTGGCATCACTCGATACTTCAACCTGTCAGGATATCGTGGCGCGATTGAAGAAGCGGGGTCTTGTCGAGAGGCTGAGGGATGCCGCTGATGGCAGAAGATGGCTTTTACGCCTAAGTGTCAAGGGTGTTCAAACCAGGGCAATGGTTGTGCCCAAGGTTAAAGAGGTAGGTGAACTGCTGCTTGGTTCTATGTCTCCGCAGGATCGCGACGACTTTTCCCGCCTGCTCTTCGAAGTGACGCGGAGAAGTGCTGAGGCACCTGAGATTTGAGCTTTTGGAAGAGCTGGGCCACTTAGTTTGTGCCTGGCAGATCTTTGGAGGAATTCGTGAAGCGAAAGTTGACACTAGCATGTTGGGATTACGACAGAACTGCCGCCCTCGCCGACGGGAGAGTGAGTCCCGAGGGGATCGATCTCAACTACTTGTGTCTCCCAGTGGAAGAGACATTTTTCAGAATGGCGCGCTACGGGGAATTTGATATGTCGGAGATGTCGCTCTCCTCGTATGTTCTCAGTCGGAACACCTCAGACCGTTTTGTCGCATTACCGGTTTTTCCCTCTCGGGCGTTTAGGCATTCAGGCGTGTACGTCAACACCCAGAGCGGGATCAGCAAGCCAACCGATCTGATCGGGAAGGTCATTGGCGTTCCTGAGTATCAAGTGACGGCCGCCGTGTGGATAAGGGGAATGCTTGAGGATCACTACGGCGTTCCCGTGAGTTCTGTCAGCTACCGAACCGGGGGACTTCACGATCCGGGTCGATATGAAAAGATACACATTCAGCCAGAGGGGGTCGAGATTGTTCCGATTCCATCCGACAGGACTCTGTCTGAGATGCTGCTCAAAGGGGAGATAGCTGCGCTTTACAGCCCCAGGTCTCCGCAGCCTTTCTTGGAAAAGAATTCGGCAGTGGCCAGACTGTGGGGAGATTCGCCCGAGGCCGAGATCGACTATTTTAAGGCTACGGGTATCTTTCCCATCATGCACACGGTCATCTTACGCAGAGACGTGTACGAGAGTGATCGGTGGATTGCGGGTTCGATGTATAAGGCGTTCCTTGAATCCAAATTTCTTCTTAGCAAGCGTTTGGAAGAGAGCGCGGCTTTCATACACATGCTTCCGTGGAGTATTCAGCACATCCAGATGACTAAAGAGGTAATGGGTGAGGACTACTGGCCTTATGGAATCGAGGCTAACCGGCATGTTCTGGAGGTCTTCCTTAAATACTCCTACGATCAGGGATTGGCGAAGAAACTATACGAGGTTGAGGAACTATTTGCGCCTGAGACCTATGAGCTCGTTCTCATCTGATCAGGCGGCAATAGTTGGGATATTAGGTAATTCTGGTTTTTGTGCGGAAGGGGGGTTTCATTGCGGTTAGTGAGCTTTGGTGACAATGGGTCCAACGCAGGAGTTGTCTGTCGCGATGGGACTATTCGCGATGTTACTGGTCTGGTATCGGACGGATTCGGAGGCAGACCCGGGGTATTGCGGCGGATAATCGAAGAGTTCGCCAACCTAAAACGCAAGCTGCAAGATCTTGAAGCGGCCGGTGGTGGCGTTAGGTTTGGGTCAGTCAAGTTGTCAGCGCCTGTTGGCGATCCCACCAAGATCGTTGCCGCGCCGGTGAACTACATCGATCACATGGAAGAGATGCATCAGCTAAGTCACATCGATGCTCTCGGGGTGTTCTTAAAGGCGCCGTCCTCGCTTGTTGGGCACGGAGGTATAGTCAGGCTTCCATACAGCAATCGTAGATTCGATCAGGAGGGTGAACTCTGTTTCGTTATTGGCAGCGTTGCACGCAACGTAAAGGTTGAAGAAGCCGACGAGTACATCTTTGGTTACAGCGTGCTTTTGGACATCACGATGCGGGGTGGGGAGGACCGATCGACACGAAAGTCCTTCGACACCTTCACTCCAATGGGTCCTTGGGTGGTCACCGCGGATGAGGTGGGGTCCGTCGACGACCTTGAATTACGGTGCTGGGTCAATGGAGAGCTAAGGCAGAATGCCAAGATATCTGATTTGATTTGGGGAGTCCCCGAGCTTCTGGCCTATGTGTCGTCGGTAATGACCCTTTATCCGGGAGATGTCGTCTCTACGGGGACTCCCAAAGGTGTCGGACCCATTGGAGACGGTGACGAAATAGTGGCCGAAGTGTCGAGAGTTGGACGACTTGGCGTTTCAGTGAGCAGTGCCGGAGCTACGTTTTCGGTAACGCGAGGGGGTATCGCCGATCAGACGCAACCCTCAGATGAACAGTCTGGCTGACGGGTTATTTTGGGAATTGGAGGCCTGTTTGGTTAATGCCAAGCTGAGATTCGGAAATTACAACTTCATGAACGAGAACTAATTGGGCTAGAGATTCCAAAGGTATTCCCAGAGCGGTCGGTTTTATAAGAGCAAATATTAAACGAAAGGTTAGGAGGATAGATATATATGGCTAGTCCACGTTTTACGGCTCCTGATGGGATGCCAAAGAAGAATGAGGTAGATGACTTTTACGAGTTGGTGGCCGAGGCTGACCTGCAACCACTCTGGGTCCAAAAGGGGATCATGCCAAATGAGCCTCCTTTGGCCGCCGTGCCGTTCGCGTGGAAGTGGAAGACCCTCAGGGAACTCGCGGAGCGCTCCGGTGAATTGATTCCAATTGATCGCGGTGGAGACAGGCGTGTACTGTCGCTCTCAAATCCGGGTCTGGCGGGGCAACCATATGCCACTCAGACGCTTTGGGGAGCAGTGCAATACTTGGGGCCTGGTGAGGTGGCTCCTGCCCATCGGCACACCCCGGCCGCCCTGAGATTTGTTCTTGAGGGTTCCGGAGTGTGGACTCTTGTAAATGGCGATCCAGTGCCAATGGCGCCAGGTGATCTCGTGCTGACCCCGAGCTGGTCGTGGCACGAGCACCATAATCCGGGAAACACGCCGATGTTCTGGTTCGACGCTCTCGATCTGCCGCTGGCCAGATCTCTGGATGCGGTGTTCTTTGAGAATGGTCCTGATCAGATGGCTAACCGGGCTGTAGATCCGATTTCGGGGTCGGAGTTGAAGTATGGTACCAGTCCCGGGCTCGTTCCATTTGATGAGATGGACCAGGGGGCGCACTCCCCGTTGTTCGCATATCGCTGGAAAGATACCGACCGTACATTGTCACGATTGGTCGATATCTCGGGCAATGGAACCGCTTCTCTCAAGTTTGTCGATCCGACACGTGGAATCGACGTTATGCCAACGATGCGTTGCTCGATGCACAGGGTGTCGGCGGGTGCCAAGACACAGAAGTACAGAAGGAACGGGTCGTCGGTGTGGGTTACATTTCGGGGCTCTGCCGTGGCGACTATTGCGGAGGAAAGGTTCCACCTCGACGAAGGAGACATGTTCGCCGTGCCTTCATGGTGCTCTTTGTCTATTGAAGCCACTTCTGAGGCTGACTTTTTCTGCACTTCTGACGCACCGGTTTTTGAGGCTCTCGGTTTGGCACGGGTAGAGTTTCTGAACTGATCCGCTGTCGAAATCTCCGTTGAGAATATGGAAAAGTGTGTGGGCCCATTTATGGCCAGCGCATCGATTGGCAGTTGTTGCTGTGACCAAATTCGGGTGACGCCAACTAGCACACGGGCTTCTGGGAAGCTATTTCTGTTTAGTGAAGAGAAAATTGGAAAAGAGGAAGCAACATGAGGTTTGCGACGATCAGGGTTCCCAGCGGAACCAAGGCGGTCTTGATCGAGGGAGACATTGCCACCGAACTCGAGTACAGCAGTGTCGGTGAGCTGCTTTCAAATCCATCATGGGAGAGTGAGTTAAAGGCGACCAAGGTTGTCCATAATGTTGATGGCCTTGACTATGCGACATTGATTCCCTCGCCGTCGAAGGTAATTTGCGTTGGTCACAACTATAAGAATCACATAAAGGAGATGGGAAGGGAACTCCCCACCCACCCCACTTTGTTTGCCAAGTTTGCCGAGGCTCTCATCGGAGCCAAAGATACGATTTACCTCTCTTCGGAATCATCCATGTACGACTGGGAGGCGGAACTTGGAGTGATAATTGGCAAAACCGCTCGCAGTTGTTCAGAAAGGGAAGCCCGGGATAGTATCGCGGGCTTCACAGTTATTAATGACGTGACGGCCCGCGATTGGCAGAACCGCACTTTGCAGTGGCTTCAAGGAAAGACATTCGAGGGTTCGACTCCGGTTGGCCCGAACCTTGTGACGATGGATGTGGACAAGGTCATCGAAGAAGGGCTGGGTCTCAGTTGCGAGGTGAACGGCGAGGAAATGCAGCGTGCCGTGACTTCGGATTTGCTGTTCAACCCGGTGTTCCTGGTCTCTTACATCTCGAAGATACTAACCCTTCGTCCTGGCGACGTTATCGCAACAGGTACCCCTGGGGGCGTTGGACACGCTCGTAATCCGCAGAGGTATCTAAAGGACGGGGACATCCTGGTTACAAGGGTTGAAGGGGTTGGCGAATTGAGGAACATCTGCAAGAGCGCATAACCGAAACAACTCATGACCGCACCGAGACGAGGGTTGATTGATTTTGGAAACACGGACTTTAAAGACACATCTTGACTGGATGGAGGAAGGCACTGCCCTTTTTGCGGAAGGCTTATCTCTCCTCGATCCGGACGACCACGATAGACCGTCGCAACTTGGTGGTTGGAGCGTCGCGCAGCTCATTGCGCACGTTAACTCAAATGCCAGGGCGCTTTTGAATCTTACGGTTTGGGCTCGAACCGGGTTTGAGACTCCAATGTATCCGAGCGACGACCGGAGAGCTCAGGATATTGAAAAAGGGTCAAAGCAGCCCCTTGGTGTGCTAATCGAGGATTATTTTTTGTCAAGCCGCGAATTCTTGGAAGGCATAACGTCTTTGCCACTTGAGAAACTCGACTACCGAGTCAAAAGCGCTCGCGGAAGGGACATCCCAGTTTCGGAGGCTGTCTGGATCCGGATCAGGGAAGTGTGGATTCATGCGGTGGATTTAGGCGTCGGCATTGAGTTTTCCAGGTTTCCAAATGAGCTCCAGGAAGCGCTTTTGGACGACGTGGTTTTGAGCTTTGCGGTTAGAAACGATCCTCCTCGGATTGAACTTATCGCCAACGACGCGTCGAAGGCCTGGAGGACATCGGAATCTGCCGATGCCACAAAGGTCGAGGGAGGTCAGTCGGAGATTCTCGCATGGCTCTTGGGAAGAAGCAGCGGCCAAGGGCTCAGATGTGGCACTCCGGATGGCAGGCTACCGACCTTGCCGCCGTGGTTGTAGGAGCGGTAAAGTCGGTTGGCAATTTCTCCGGGTCAAATGTAGTTCGACGGGACTGCGCGCTGAGCCAATTCTGCTCGGGCGGCAGGGCCAGGACCGCCCTGGGAGGAGTTGTGAGACTGCCATGTCATGGGGCAGATTTTGGTTCCACCTGTACTTCCCTGTCTGCCTCGCTTGTAATGGCCTTCAGCTGAGCAGTCGACGCTGGCGCAAGCGGGTTACGGCGGTATTCGTGCGACGCTAGGGCCAGGTTGCCGCCAGATTAGCGAACATGGAAATTTTCTGGTTGCATTTAGCAGTTAGAATGGCAGCTAGAGGTCGCTGTTTTATTCGATCCGAATCAGCAGCTGATTTGGAACTCACACAAAAGGCGCGTAAGAGCATTGATGCGAAGGGTAAAGATAATCTGCACGTTGGGCCCGGCGACGGAGTCTGAGCAAGTATTGAGCGCAATGGTTGCGGGTGGCATGGATATAGCCCGCCTCAATTTTTCGCATGGAACGCACGAGATTCACCAAACCGCCGCAGAGCGTCTTCGCGCCATCGCGAAAACACAGGGAAGGTATGTGGGTCTGTTGGCTGATATCTCGGGACCCAAGCTTCGCGTCGGTGTGCTCGAACAGCCCGTTACGCTTCAAGTGGGAGATTCTGTTGAACTTCGTGAGCTTGACGAATCACCATCTCATGACGTATCGATACCGGTATCGGCTTTGGGCACTCTCTCTCAGCTGAAACGTGGAGAAACGGTCAGCTTTGCCGACGGAACAATTGTGGTGACAGTGGTGGCGGTGTCCGGATCCAGGGTTCAGGCTCGGGTTGACGTAGGCGGCGTACTTACTTCTCGCAAGGGTGTGAATTTTCCTAGGGCACAGGTTAGGCTCCCCTCCTTGACTGAAAAAGACATTGCGGATATCGAGTTTTGCGTTGGCTTGGGGGTCGACTTCTTTGCAATCTCCTTCGTAAGGCGGGTGGAAGATGTGCTTTACGCCCGTGAGGTCATCTCCAAATTCTCACTGCGTCACGCGCATCGGATCATCTCAAAGATTGAGCGGCCAGAGGCCCTTGAGGATATTGAAGCCATCGTAAGAGCTTCCGACGGGATTATGGTTGCCAGGGGAGACCTTGGCGTAGAGATACCACCTGAGCAGGTCCCGATTGAACAGAAGCGGATTATTCATCTTTGCAATACGATTGGGCGGCCGGTGGTTACCGCGACTCAGATGCTCGAGTCCATGATTCACTCCACAATGCCCACGCGTGCGGAGGCTACTGACGTTGCCAACGCGATCTTTGACGGAACCGACGCAGTGATGCTGTCAGCCGAGACCGCGGCAGGTGACCATCCTATCGAAGCACTCGAATACATGGCGCGGATCTCCTCTCGAGCTGAAAAGGAGTTGCAGAACCAGGAGCTTACCCTGCTCAACCGCCCAGAGCCTGCCAGAGAGACCATCGCCGACGGAATTGGCTATTGCGCCGAGCAGTTGACGAGATATTTGCCCGTCAAAGCGATCATTGCTGTCACAGAATCAGGGCACACCGCCAGAGTAATTTCCAAGTTCCGTCCGTCGGTACCGGTGATTGGCGCCACCACTAATGCGATTGCTGCTCGGAGCCTCAGTCTTAACTTCGGCGTTATGCCTGCGGTTGTAGATGAGTCGTCGGTTGACACTGAGAAGGTCATCATGTCGGCACTGAACTACGCAAAAAGGATCGGCCTTTTAGATGATGGCGACCTATGCGTAGTGGTGGCCGGAATACCGTTCGGAGTCAGGGGCACAACAAACTTGGTCAAGGTGCAAAGGGTTGGTGATGCATTCCTCGTGAATCCCAATCTCAAGGAGACGTCAACCTAAGTAAGCAAGTCGGCTTCGGTCAATGGCCGAGGCCTCTATTGCGGATCGTTCATCGGAAGCACCATTTGCGGCTTTACGATCACATGGTCGTCGGAGATCGGCATTACCGCAGAGCCTATCGCGAGAAACTCGATGGTATGGGAGCCCCAGCCGTGTGATTTCTCGATCAACTGAACCCCAACGATTCCTTGAGCCTTGACCGCCTGGGCCTCAGCTTGCATTCTCTCCATCGCAAGCTCTCTGGCATCGTAGAGCGCCTGGGTAAAATTAGTCATCTCCACATTCTTCATCGATGTGCCCCAACTCTGCCTCATGCTCTGATGGGCCACGTGGTAAACGCAGTTTCCCATAACAAGGCCTAAAGGCCTGTAACCTGCCTGTAGCAGCGTCCAGAAATCCTGTCCTGAGAGATCGGAGGTGAACGGGCGGTTATCAGATGTCCTGTGCATCACCCCATCGCGGTGACGGACGGCGGTGCCTATAGCGATGAACTCGGCAAGGTCAGGACCCCACTCGTAACGCCCAACCTCGAGGCGAACCCCAATGATTCCGTCCGCCCCCAGCTGATCTGCCTCTTCCTCCATCCTGGTCATAGCGAGTTCACGCGCATGGTACATGGCTTGAGTCAGTACAGTCAGTTCTTGGCTCTGTTGCCAGCGGGCGAACTGGAAACCGATGTGATAAATCGAACTGCCAACTACCAGGCCAAGCGGTTCGAACCCCGCTTCTTTGACAAGAAGAAACTCATTGACGGAAAGGTCAGAAGTGAAAAGACCTGACTTATTCTGGGCGAGACGCTTTGCTGAGTCAGAAGGAAGGCCTTCCTTTGAGGTTGGGTCATAGGTCAATTTGGTACTCCAATAGGTTGCTCATGGGTTTACGAATAATAACTTTTGCGGCTTTGTCCTGGCAGTCTGCGAAGGCTCGGTGACGGCCGTGGCCAACACGTGGGTAATGAATGCGACCGCGCCGACATTCTCGCTGTTTGTGCCCGGCAGCTGATAGCTGTTGGTGGCGGAACGGAAAGTGAAGTCGATAATGCCTCCGGCACCCATGGATTTTGCCGACCTTTCAACTTCGCGCATCACAATGCGCCGACTTGCGTAGTAGCCCTCCGTAAATTCACGGATTTCGAAGTTGACCGTGCTTGCCCCCATCATCGAGTACATCTGCTGGAACGTGTATGGGGATAAGGATGCCAGATAGCACGAACTGGCCCCGACTAAACCGACCGGATAAACTCCATTTTCTAGTAGCAGGTAGAGGTCTTGACCACTCAACGTCGTCAGAATCGTGGCTTTGCCGGCTTTGCCTTTAGCGCTCTTGATCGATCCGTCCAGACTTTTGACGGCTGTGCCTACCAGGGAGAACTCGATAAGTCCAGATTCGGAATTGAACATGCCCTGTGTGATGCGCGTTCCAACAACTGCATCAGCATGGGCGATAGCTGCCTCTTTTTCCAGGCGTTGGACCGCAAGCCTTCTGGATTCGTTGAAGGCTTCGGTAATCATGTTCAGCGGCTGTGATCCACCGTATGGCATCTGCTGGTATCCGATTCTAAAGACCGCAGTCCCGGCCACTTGACAGATTGGGTGTAGTCCGGAACTTCTGAGAAGCGCGAACTCTTTCACAGTCAAATCTGAAGTGAAGCTCTTTTCTTCGGAGAGCGAGTTGAGACGTCTCAGCGCCGCTGGGACCAGTTCACCATTCTCAAGAGCTTTTTGCGAAGCGATGGGATCATCGACCGTCATGGCTATTTTTGGCTGTGGATTGTCAGATGACGTTGCAGCCCCGGTTTGCCGATTTCTCGGCCTGAAAATTGGCATACTAGTTTAGGCCTAGGATTCTGTTGATTGCGTTCCTGCTTTCTTCAGACTGCTCAGCTTCCACTGCCATCTGCTGTGAAAGAGAGGCTGCCCACTTGTCCATGGTCAGTTCATCAGTCTTGATGACAATGTCCCGGACAACCTTTGACCTGGAGCAGACAATTGGATTGGCCGCTCTTGTGACTGCGATCGTATAAATCTGATCTTTAAGGCGAATCGAGATCTCTTCAATCATGGTCTCTTTGGAGAATATCGACTTTCTTCGTCTCTTGACATTGAATCCGGATGGAGAGACCGATCTGAGCAATTCGCTCAAAGCGTTCATGGAGTTTTCGATATCTGAGTTGTTGAGACGGAGGGAGGCAGCCAGCAGTTCAAGCTGAGACGGCCCAAACACAGCCTTTTCCAGTCCATCATTGTCAATTGCGCCCACCGAGGACATGCTAACCAATTAATGTTCACCATGTTGGTCACTTCACCTATTTGATTGAATTTGCAGCTATTCGTTTTGGGTCTTCCCTGCGGAACGCTTGCGCTGAATCGCTAAGGAGGGCACTTTGTTGGGTAAAAGCTATTTAGCAGGCTTTTTCTGCGGCCTTCGGTTGCGCTGGCGGCTCACTGGGGCTGAGAACTTCAGGCATTTCAAGGTGCGCTTCCGCAGCCGTCGTGGATGCCAAGGCTTTTTTATATCCAGTGAGTCCTACTGCCACTTTGGTGGGCCGACGTTCAAGAGCTGGTTGTGGCTGGATAAAGCTCATATGCGCCTTTCCGAGTGGGGAAGTGCCATTCTTGTGAAGGTGGAGGCCTAGGTATCTGGGAACGCCTTGGTGAATCTAAACCTTTCGTATCCAACCTTGGGCGCAAATACCTCTCCCCGGTTGCGAATCATCCTGCGCACCGATTGGCCGCAGACTTAGAAGTCTTCAATTCATCCTGGTTTAGGCCATGTTGGACGGCGGAAGTGCGCTTAGTTGTTGCACCAGTTCC
>JAJYDM010000002.1 GCA_021777475.1 Actinomycetes bacterium
GAATCAGAAAACCCGCAACTCATCTACCAGCACTTGCGTAAATCGGGCAGGTCGGAATTGACTAAATCCCAGTAATACTAAGAGGCTTTCCCCGAAACTTGGGCTAGGCCCACTTTAAAGCAAGGCCGCCTACCTAGGACGGCAGGCATTTATTGTAGGAATCCTCAGCACACCCAATCGCAATTCATTCACAAGCCAATATCAATCGATCCGACCTCGTCGGGCAATCCCGCCACACCAGCGCCCGGAATCCGCTTGAACCACAATTAGGCCGTGCCATTGGGCACGGCCTAATTGTTACCCTTTCGGAGTCAATAATGGTTCCAGTGCAAAAAGCTAGGTCAGTCCTTGCGCTTCACTTGGCGATCTGTGCAACCACGTAATCAACGCACTTGGTGAGTGCCTCGACGTCGCTTGGCTCGATCGCAGGGAACATAGCCACTCTCAACTGGTTTCTCCCCAACTTTCTGTATGGCTCGACGTCTAAAACGCCGTTGCTTCGCAACACTTTTGCGACCAACGCCGCATCAACTTCGTCAGTGAAGTCGATGGTTCCGACAACATGCGATCGGTCAGCCGGATCCACAACGTATGGAGTGGTGTACTCGGTCCGTTCTGCCCAATCGTAAAGGAACTTGGAAGACTGATCGCATCGAGATGCCGAAAATTCCAAGCCTCCGTTGTCCAACATCCACTCGAGCTGTTGCACAAAAAGAAAGATTGTCGCGAGAGCCGGGGTGTTGTAAGTCTGATTCAATCGGGAGTTCTCGATTGAGATGGTCAGGTCAAAGGATGCCGGTATCCATCGCTTCGATTCGGCAATCCTTGCCACCCGCTCCAAGGCTGCCGGAGACATGAGAGCCACCCACAATCCGCCGTCAGAGGCAAACACTTTTTGAGGAGCAAAGTAGTAAACGTCGAATTGTGACGGATCCACCCGTAGGCCACCGGCGGCTGAGGTCGCATCGACCGCCACCATTCCGCCTGCACCTTTCGGGCGTATGATCTCCATTGACACACCTGTCGAGGTTTCATTGTGGGTCAAGGCATAGAGATCAACTCCGGGATTCACCCTAATAGCCGGTCTGGTCCCCGGCTCAGACACAATGATCTCAGGCTCGTCGAGGAAAGGCGCATTCTTAGAAGCTGCAGCAAATTTCGAAGAAAACTCACCAAAACTCAGGTGCTGACTCTTCTTTTCGATAAGACCAAAGGTGGCTATGTCCCAAAAGTAAGTTGCTCCGCCATTGCCGAGAACGACTTCGTAACCCTCGGGAATGCTGAAAAGATCCTTCAGACCGCCCCGCAGGCGGCCCACCATGTCTTTGACAGTTGGTTGACGATGGCTGGTACCAAGATAAGTCTTGCTAACCTTCGCCAATTCCTCTACTGCTTCCGGACGGACCTTTGACGGTCCGGAGCCGAATCTTCCGTCTCCGGGAAGAAGGCTGGAAGGGATTATGATTTCTGATGAGTTATTTGCCACGTATAGATTCTTACATTCCTGGAGCCCAATTGGAAACTCAGCCGACAAAACAAAGAATATCCACTCGAATTGGAAATGTGGCCGAATCGGCAACATTGGCTATCGACGCAAGGGCGAAGGCACTCAAGGCACGGGGCGTCGACGTGGTTGGCTTTGGTGCCGGAGAGCCGGATTTTCCAACCCCACAGAGAATTGCTGAAGTTGCCGCGAAAGCCTGCCTAGATCCAATAAACCACCGATACACTCCTACGGCTGGTCTTCCAGAATTGCGCCAGGCCATTGCGTCCAAAACAAAACGGGACTCCGGGCTTGAAGTCTCAGCGTCACAAGTGCTTGTGACCAATGGAGGAAAACACGCGATTTTCAATACCTTTGCAACTCTCGTCGGGGAAGGCGATGAAGTGCTAATTCCATCGCCATATTGGACCACCTACCCCGAGGCGGTAAAACTCGCAGGTGGTGTTCCTGTCGAAGTTCCAACGACACTTGAAAACGGCTTCAAAGTACAGGTCAGTGACCTCAACAAATACCTGACCCCTCGCACCAAGCTCTTTGTGCATGTCTCCCCGTCCAACCCCACCGGAGCCGTGTACAACCTGGCGGAGACAGAAGAACTCGCCCGCTGGCTCATGGATAACGATCTGTGGGTCATGTCCGATGAAATTTACGAACACCTGGTCTACGACGACAACAAGGCGTGGTCGCTTCCTGTAATTGAACCACGCCTGAGTGACAAATCAGTCATAGTCAACGGGGTCGCCAAGACCTATGCGATGACTGGCTGGAGGGTTGGCTGGATGATAGCACCGGAAGACGTGATTGGAGCCGCGACCAACCTGCAGTCACAATCGACGTCCAACGTGTCGAACGTGGCGCAGAGAGCCGCGATAGAAGCGCTGGAAGGTCCGCTTGAGGATGTTGCCAGAATGAAGATCGCGTTCACACGAAGAAGAGCCCTAATTCACAAGCTCCTCAACGACATCCCAGGAGTTACCTGCCCAAAGCCTGAAGGAGCCTTTTACGCATATGCCAAGCTGGAGGGCCTCCTGAAGAGGGACTATGGAGGCGTGGTACCAACAACGACATCTGAACTCGCCGAAGTGATCCTGGATCAGGCACGAGTCGCAATTGTGCCTGGAGAGGCCTTTGGGACGCCCGGCTACGCCAGGTTCAGCTACGCGATGGGCGAAGACGATATCTCCAAGGGAATCGGCAGGATTGCGGATCTAGTCGCAAATTCAACCTCCGTCTAGAGGTTATGGCAGGATCAAGCATGGCGGATTGTCACCAAGGGATCTGACATCTTTTTCGGGCAAATTCGGAGCATAACCGAGAAGCCAGTGTTACAAATACATGTCCCGAAGTATGAAGATGTGAGATATCAACTAATGTCTTGGGCAGGACCTTGACTGCAAGATCCCAGAAGCCCCCACTCTGTTGCATATGGAAATTTAGCGAGGACTCTTCAACATGGCACGTATTTTGGTAACTGAAGAAATTGCCGAATCCGGTCTCGATCAACTCAGAAAAGCCGGTCACACCGTTGACGTAGCACTGAATCTCACACCCGAACAGCTAATTGCGACAATCCCAGGTGCGCATGCCCTGATAATTAGGTCCGCCACAAAGGTTATTCCCGCGGTTCTAGATGCCGCAACCGACCTAATTGTGGTGGGAAGGGCCGGAATTGGGCTTGACAACGTGGATGTTCCCTACGCCACCAAAAAGGGCGTGATGGTTGTCAACGCACCACAATCCAATATCCTTTCCGCCGCCGAACAAGCTATGGCACTTCTCTTGGCACAGGCGCGGAACGTCCCCCAGGCACACACCGCTCTCATAAACGGCAAGTGGGAACGCTCCAAATGGGAAGGCGTAGAGTTGTACGGAAAGACATTGGGGATAATTGGTCTCGGACGTGTTGGGGCCCTGGTTGCTCAACGGGCCCTGGCCTTCGGTATGCGCCTTATCGCCTATGATCCGTTCGTGTCAAAAGAGCGCGCCCGTCAGATGGGCGTCGAACTCCTTTCACTCGAAGAAGTCGTAGCACAGTCCGACTTCATCTCCATCCACCTGCCCAAGAGCAAAGAGACCACTGGACTCATCGGTGCCGAGATGCTGTCAAAAGCAAAGCCTGGCTTGCGAATCATCAACACCGCAAGAGGTGGAATTATTGATGAAAAAGCTCTTTACGATGCGATCAAAACAGGAAGAGTGCAAGGGGCCGGTCTTGATGTTTTCGAATCCGAGCCGTGCACGGACTCGCCGCTGTTTACCCTGCCATCCATGGTTGTCACTCCGCATCTTGGAGCATCCACTTTCGAAGCCCAGGACAAAGCCGGGGTGCAGATCGCAGAGCAGGTGCAGCTGGCCCTCGCTGGTGACTTTGTCCCCTTTGCCGTCAACGTAAACGCAGCTGAAGCGAGTGAAACCGTAAAGCCTTTCCAAGGGCTGGCCGAGGCGTTGGGCCGCTTCACTGCCTCACTTAACCAATCGTTGCCGGAGCAGCTCAACATCGACTACCAGGGCGCAATAGCTGAGGACGACACTAGAATCCTGACCTTGTCCGTGTTAAAGGGCCTGTTCGGCACTGGAACCAACGAACCGGTTTCCTATGTTAATGCTCCACAACTCGCCCAGGATCGCGGTCTTGTCATTAAAGAAAGCACCTCGACCACTGCGAAAGACTACGTGAACCTGATCACACTTAATTCAGGAAACCACTCGGTTTCCGGTACCCTCACGGGGCCAAAGTTGGAACCGCGAATAGTGATGATCGACGAGCACAAGGTCGAAGTTCCTCCTGCTGCAAACATGCTGATCGTCAGCAATGATGATACGCCTGGCAAAATTGGCATTGTAGCCACAATATTGGGCAACGCGGGGGTGTCGATTTCGTCAATGGCTGTGGGTCCGTCCGAGCATGGGAATACAGCTCTGATGGTGCTTACCGTCAACACCCAGCTCTCCCGTGAACTCCTGGACGAAATCGCATCTGCACCGGGCATCATCTATGCCCATTTGGCTTCGTGCTGACTCCACGAAGATGCTTCGTTCCTTGGGACAATGAGTAGCTCGGAATCCTCACAGCTGCCAAACATCGACCTTTCCAACTGCCGCGACCTAATAATAGGTGGAGACGCGGCGCAGGTCCTCGACCGACTCCCCGCAGGGGGGATAGATCTCATTTACGTAGACCCTCCTTTCAACACCGGGTCTACCCAGCGCCTGGCATCTATAAAAGCTGAACAGGACGCTTCGTCGTCAAGAACCGGTTTTGGGGGCCGCAAATACAAGACGACCTTGGTATCGTCCCACTCCTACAGAGACTCCTTCGATGACTACCTGGGCTTTCTAGTACCGTTGTTGGAGAAATCATTTCAGCTGCTTTCGTCCCGCGGATCGCTCTACGTACATCTCGATTACCGTGAGGTCCACTACGTCAAAGTTGAACTTGACAAGATATTCGGCAGGACCAACTTCATGAACGAGATCATCTGGGCATACGACTTTGGTGGCAGGTCTAAACAGAGGTGGCCTGCCAAGCACGACACGATTCTTTTATATGCAAAAGAGTTCGGAAAACACATCTTCAACTACGAGGAGATCGAGCGCATACCCTATATGGCGCCCGGACTTGTCACCAAGGAAAAGGCGTCCAGAGGGAAGGTGCCAACCGATGTGTGGTGGCAGACTATCGTCCACACCACCGGCAGGGAGCGCACTGGTTACCCGACCCAGAAGCCCGAAGCGATACTAAAACGAATCGTCGAGGCATCCTCAACCGCCGGCTCGTGGGTACTCGACTTCTTTGCTGGAAGCGGCACGACTGCGTGCGTCTCCCAAC
The DNA here is from genome assembly GCA_021777475.1 of Actinomycetes bacterium. Classification (GTDB taxonomy): domain Bacteria; phylum Actinomycetota; class Acidimicrobiia; order Acidimicrobiales; family Acidimicrobiaceae; genus SCQM01. Next base: position 5,334 of record JAJYDM010000002.1, read on the forward strand.
AACTGGGACGCAGATTCATTGCCATTGACTCAAATCCTCAGGCTATAAATATCATCAAAAACAGGCTCGATATGACAAATGTCCAAGAAATTAGCTGCTAATCGCAATAATGACTTGACGTATGGCGTGGAAATGCGCCATCATAGAGGCGTGCATATTGTCTTTGCAACCACTCTCCTTCTTGGATAGCTGCGAGCGTCACCAACGCTCGCAGAACCTCCTGTGCCTCTGGCCAGGAGGTTTTTTGTTAGCCCGGATCCGGCTAAAAGAGAGAAAGTGCAGCCTGATGCACAGTGCGGCATAGAAAGGAAAAGGTAAGCCAGATGGACGAAAAGTTAGTCATCTTCGACACAACCCTGCGAGATGGAGAGCAATCACCGGGAATCTCCCTTGATGTTGCCGAAAAGCTTGAGATCGCCGAGCAGCTTGCCAGACTTAATGTCGACTACATCGAGGCTGGCTTTCCCGTGGCCTCCCAAGGCGACTTTGACGCGGTGCAGGCAATCGCCCGGCAGGTTCATGGACCGGTAATCGCGACACTGTCCAGAACGCATTTGAGCGATGTCGACCGATGCTGGGAAGCACTACGAGATGCCGAAAGGGCGCGCATCCACGTCTTCATCTCCACAAGTCCTTCCCACATGGAACACATGCTTAAAATGGATCGAAGCCAGGTGCTCACAGAAACTAGGCAAGGCGTCGAGAAGGCAAGATCGTACACCAATGACGTGGAGTTTTCACCTCAAGACGCAACCCGAACTCCGCTCGACTTCATGCTGGAGGTGCTGCAGACGGCGGTAAACGCCGGAGCAACCACGCTAAATATTCCTGATACCGTCGGTTACGGAATACCGTGGGATTTTGGAGCGCTGATTCAGTACGTGAAATCTCAGATTACTGGAAACTTTGTGATATCCACCCATTGCCATAACGACCTTGGATTGGCAACCGCCAACTCACTTGCCGGAGTTCAAGCCGGTGCCCGCCAAGTTGAGGTTTGCGTCAATGGCCTTGGCGAGCGGGCAGGCAACGCTTCCCTTGAAGAGGTCGTAATGGCGGTAAAAATTCGTCCAGACCAATTCCCAGGGCTCACCACACAGATACACACCGAGGAACTCGCGCGGACGTCACGCCTTGTCTCGCGGTTGACCGGGTATCCGGTCCAGTACAACAAAGCAGTTGTCGGAAGAAATGCCTTCACCCATGAGTCCGGTATCCATCAGCATGGCGTTCTCGCTGACCGTGAGACATATGAGATAATCGATGCTCAAAGCGTTGGGCAGAAAGGATCTCAAATTGTTCTCGGTAAGCATTCGGGGAGACATGCATTCTCCGAGACATTGAAGAATATGGGCTTTGAAGTCCACGGCGATGCCTTGAACCAGGCATTCTTCAGATTTAAAGAGCTTGCCGACCGTAAGATGGAGATTACTGAAGCGGACTTGGAGGCACTGGTTGCTGACGAGATCAGTTCTGAAGCCAAGAACATATACAGCCTGGTTGAGTTGGAGGTGGTTGGTGGAACTGTTGGAACCCCAACGGCCCGGGTAGTCATCCAACAAGACGACAAGAGACTTGAAGCCAAGGCCGACGGGAATGGAATGATCGACGCGGCAGGCAAGGCGATACAGAAAGCAACTGGAATCGCCACCAAGCTAATCGGCTTCACGGTCTCCTCCGTAACAGGAGGTGAAGACGCCCAAGGCGAAGTTGTGGTCCAGCTAGAGTCTGGCGAATTTAAGGTTTCAGGGCGCGGCGTATCAACCGACGTAGTGGAGGCTTCGACTCGGGCATATTTAAATGCCGTGAACCGTCTGGCAAGATCGATGACCCGCAAAGATACGCGCAATGTTGAGATAGGCCCGTAGACTTCCAGCCACATCGCCTGGGCCGGGTGGCTGGATCATTCTTGCCGTCTGGCGTCTCGGCTTCCTACCTTCTCAAGTATCCTGCGAAGTTCAAGAAATGTGGACAGCACGCTGTTGAGAACCCGTGTCGACTTCTTCACGTCCATTCCAAGATTGCCAAGTACCTCAGAAACAAAATCCCCAATGGAGTCGGCGTTTTCCATATCCCATAGCGCTTGCTCCAGGCTGAACACCAGAATGTCCCTCGTCAGCTCTTCGTCATCGCTGATGGAATTGTTCTGACCAAAAAGGGAGTGCTGGACTGAACTGAAAAGCACATCTAATGAAGCGTCGATCGGGTTGATAGTGTCGATCTCGAATTGAGTCGAAGTGATCCTCATACCTGGTTCTATGTAGCGGACCTCGGCATTTACATCGTCATCCTCTTCGAGCAATCCATCGCCACACAATGCCTCCCAGCCGTCGGCCACGACCCTCCAGGAAGTGCCGCAGCAGTCGCAATCAAGCCAGCCCCCATGGTGGACGGCCTCAAGGGCCGGGAAACCATCGGCAATATACCACGGAGGGCAAGCTGGGCAGATATTTCTCTGTATGAGATCCTCAACGCTCATGGCATCAAGTTCATCAGCCCATCGACGCAGGCCTTCGAGGTCCACCCGGTGCTCTGTACATCTCATGAAAAAAATCTGATCGGAGCCTACCTCTCCGAGCTCGGCAATCTTCATTATCGGCTCCCCGGTCCAACGAGCCCCAGGAACCAATCTGGTTCCATATTCTTAAGGTACATCCATTTGTCAGCATATTCGAATCGTTTTTGCAAGATAAATGGTGGGATTTTTCGAGTCTACCCAACAAGTTTGTTGTACTGATCCTTCGAGGGCGCTCCCCGGTAGATGGCCTCGCCCTCTGAAAGGCCAACCATGGAGTTCGCAATCGCCAGAAATTCTTCCGAGTGAGTAGCCACAAGGACCGCAATACCAGTGTTTGCCTGCTCTTTTATCTCCTGGATCAGAGAACTCTTCCCCTTCTGATCCAATCCAACAAAAGGCTCGTCAAAAATCAACAACTTGTGAGGCCGGATCAGCGCCATGGCAATTGCCACCTTTTGCCTAAGCCCGCGGGAAAAGCTGCTCGGAAGGTCGTCCTGGCGGTCAGCCAGCCCAAATACGGCAAGCAACTCTTTGGCCCTGGCCTCCCAATCCGCCAGTCCATTTATTCTTGCCGAAAATTCAAGATGCTCAAGTGCGGTGATGTCGTCATAGAGTATTGGTGAATCGAGGGAAACTGAGGTCACGCTCCTGGCGTCGTCAGACCCGGCCTTTGCGCCAAGAATGGAAATCTCGCCGGTATCGTATCCGACAAGACCCGTCACCGCTCGCACCAGCGTCGTCTTGCCCGATCCATTTGGTCCAACCAGGACCGTTATCTCTCCCTCTTTCACCCCGAAAGATACTTCTCTGAGGACTTCGTTCTTCTCATAAGTCTTCGACACCTTTTTTACCTCGAGCACGGCACGAGATGCCATTGCGACTCCTTACCTAGCCATTGGTTAGTGAAAATTCATTACGGCGCCTAATCCACGTCCAGGCGGCGAGCGGAAAGACCAGGGAAAACGTCCCTGCTGATATCGCAGTTGTATCGACAAGAGCGCTGTTCAGGTCGTGCAGGTTATAGGCATTTACCATCGCCACAAATCCCGACGCGACGATGATGAAGGGCAGTATCTCCAGTATCACCGATGTAATTGCGACCACCTCAGGCATCAGCGCGGGTACGCTCGATGTTCTCTGCTTACGCAACACGGCCACAGCGGCACCAGCGGTCGATGCCGCTGCCAACGGAATAGCACTTATAAGACCCACATGAACTGCCAATGCAAACCCGCTGAAAATTGACGTTGCGAGGGTGCCGATTAGCACGAAGACAATCATTCCGATGAATGGTACGAGCAGCAGTCGCGACTCGACCTTTGCCATGGAAACCCCAATTCCAGAAATGGCATCTGGCCGGTCGGCAAGCTGTGAAAGCGGCTCAAGTAGATCAGTTGCGGCAACATAAAGGGCGACTATCGAGATGGCCAAGGGCAGAAACGATCCTGACCACATTAGTCGCGCAGCGAATCCTGCAACTACGGCCAGAACGACGAAGCGCAACAGACGCTCAACAGGCCACCTGAAAAGCGATTCAAGAGACCTCTTTGAGATGACGGCAGTCAAACCCCGGCCCAGGGAGACTTTGGAAAGAATGGATCGCCCGCCCCTCGATCTTTCGCCTGAAAGCTGCCTTCTCAACAGTATGACGGTGCGGATATCACGCATAGTTGCTGCAAATCTGAGCGTGCCAACCAATCGTGCCCTGAATTCGAGCATCTCCAGGGAGAGTCCCGCCGCAAGGTAGAGTCCCGTCACCAATAGCAGTACAGCGATTCCCACCATTGCAGCGGCCAGCAGCACATCCCTTTGACTAAAGAACAACTCTCCGAGCCATGTACCTGGAAAGTAAGCCGTGTTGCCGTAGACATCCAGGGCACTCCACAATACAACCAGTCCACCGGCAACCGACGCGACGAACTTGTTAACTCGTACCCCTGAGGCGATATATCCGCTCCCGAAGTAGGTCGTGACACCAATCAGCCCAACCAAAGCTCCCTCGACCACCAGACGTAGAGTTCCAGCACCGAGGGCCCGGTGAGCAATTCCCCCAACCAGTCCACCAACCAGAATTGCGGGAGGTATAGAAGAGCGTACTTGCGACAAGGCCCTGGATCGGAGAAAGTGCGATCTGGGTACGCCCGATAAAAGGATCATCCTGACATCGGCTCCCTGCAGCGCAAGCGGACCTCCCCTCGACCCCGACCTGAGTCCAATGAGGACTACCAGGCCAAGGGCCAGGCCAACATAAGACGGTCCATACTTGACCACCTCGCGCTGAGCAGCGGACCCCAGCGGAGCAGATTGCAACAAGCCAACCAAAAGGGAGCCGCCCACCAATAGGGCAGCCCCAACCATATATGCCTTATAAATTGCGTTTATGAGGTCAATTTTCTCGACAAAGTGCTGCCGACGCGCCTTGGATAGATCTCTAAGCGCGCCGACACCGATCGGTTGTGTCATCAGCCGCCTGAAACGTCTTTGAGACCTGGCCTGCCAGATTTCATAAAGGGCATCATTGCCCTCAGTTGAGCGCCTACCGCCTCAATCGGATGTGCAGCCGCGGCCTTCCTCAGTTCGTTGAACTTGGGCTGACCATCCTTGTTCTCCTGAACCCAAACCTTGGCAAACTGACCATTTTGGATCTCATCAAGCACTTTCTGCATTTCGGCCTTCACGCCGTCGTTGATTATGCGCGGCCCGGTAACCAGACCACCCCATTCAGCAGTCTCTGAAACCGAAAACCACATACCCGAAAGACCGTTTTCATAGAGAAGATCCACGATCAACTTGAGTTCGTGCAAACACTCGAAATAAGCGGATTCCGGCTGGTAGCCATTACCCACCAGAGTCTCGTATCCGGCGGTTACCAATGCTGCCAGACCTCCGCACAAAACAACCTGCTCTCCAAAGAGATCCGTCTCAGTCTCTTCAGCGAAAGTCGTCTCAAGCACACCTGCACGGGTGGATCCTATCCCGTGGGCATAAGAAAGCGCCACCTGCTTTGCCTTGCCGGTGGCATCCTGAGCCACCGCAATCAAAGATGGAATCCCTCCACCTTCGACATAGGTGCGGCGAACCAAATGCCCAGGCCCCTTTGGCGCGATCATAATCACATCCACATCGGGCGACGGCTTGATCTGCTCGTAACGGATATTGAATCCGTGCGCAAATGCGAGTGCAGCCCCCTTTTTCAGGTTGGGCGCGATCTCTGTCTCATAGATTGCTGGCTGAGCGGTGTCAGGTGCCAGAATCATCACCAGGTCTGCCTGTTTCGTCGCATCTGCGACACTTGCCACCTTGAGCCCAGCATTTTGAGCCTTGGCCCTAGATGACGACCCTTCCTTGAGTCCAACGATCACATCTACACCAGAATCTGCCAGATTCATCGCGTGCGCATGCCCCTGCGAGCCATACCCTACGATTGCAACCGTTTTGCCATGCAAAAGTGAAGCGTCAGCATCCGCCTCGTAATACAATATGGCCATTTCAGCCAGCCCTCCCGGTAGTGTTTTTCAATTTGTTTGATTGACGCTCAAGCTTAGCCAGAGCCACACGTCCTGTTCTCTGCAGCTCCACAATTCCAAAGCTGGACAAAAGCTCAGAAAAATCATCAAGCTTGCTTGGCTCGCCCGTTGCCAGGACAGTCAGCTTGTCGACACCCACATCGATAATCTTGCCGTCGAAAAGCGCGACAAGCTCCATGACATGACCACGCGAAGAGATATCGGCATTTACCGTCGCAACCAACAACTCGCATTCAACTGAGTCTGCCGGGTCCAGTTCGGATATCTTTATAACATTTATCAGCTTGTGAAGCTGCTTCGTTATCTGCTCCAGAGGGGCCGAGTCCACATCGACCACGATGGTGATCCGTGAAAACCGGCTGTCGTCAGTTGGAGCGACCGCCAAAGAGAAGATGTTATAGCCTCTCCTCGAGAACAACTGTGCTATACGGGCAAGCACCCCCGCCCGGTTCTCCACAAGAACCGACAGCACATGGTGGTGAATAACACCTGCATTCTCGGACGCATCTATGTATGACCCGTTCCCGGGTATGTAAGAAATACTCATATGCCATTCAAACCTTCCGGGCCCAGAATAATGTTGTCATTGGTGACTCCTGCTGGAACCATAGGAAACACCTTCTCGCTTGAATCAGTTCGAAACTCGATCACAACCGGGCGGTCATTGATCTCGTTGGCCTTCTCAATCGCCGGCCCAACCTCTTCCGCATTCTCAACTCTGAACGACGCGCATCCCATCGCTTCAGCCCACTTGACATAATCTGGCAAGTCGGGTGAAAGGTACACTTCGGAATATCGCTCGCCGTAGAACATCTCCTGCCACTGCCGCACCATGCCCAAGTAGGAGTTGTTCAGAAGCGCCACCTTGATGGGAATCCGCTCCATGGACGCGGTCACAAGTTCCTGAGCGGTCATCTGGAAGCACCCGTCACCATCGATAGCCCAAACTGTGCGGTCCGGCTTTCCAACCTTCGCACCAATGGCAGCAGGTACCGCAAATCCCATTGTTCCCAAGCCACCTGAATTTATCCAGGTATATGGGTAGTTAAACTTCCAGTACTGAGACGCCCACATCTGGTGCTGGCCGACTCCGGACACCACAATTGTGTCGCTTGGAACAGCATCGCGAAGCTTCTCGATCACATACTGGGGTTTGAGCACGCCGGAAAGAGCTGGCTGCTCGTACTTGAGAGGATACTTTTCCTGCCATTGCTTGACGGTCTTGACCCAGTCGCTGATGTCAGTGCGCTGCTGATACGCATCAGGATCGGCTTTGATGGCCCTGATGATGTCTTCGATTACGCTTCGGCAGTCGCCCACAATTGGAACATCCGGACGCCTAAGCTTTCCAAGTTCGGCGGGATCGATGTCGACGTGAATAACCTTGGCACCTGGCGCAAATCCGTCGAGCTTACCGGTGACCCTATCATCAAATCGGCTTCCCAGCGCGATCAAGAGATCCGACTTCTGCATGGCGGTCACCGCGGTGTAGTTCCCGTGCATTCCTGGCATTCCAAGACAAAGAGGATGATCGTCCGGGAAGGCGCCACGGGCCATCAGCGTTGTTACCACTGGGATTCCGGTGATCTCTACCAGCTCGGCTAGAGCTTCCGATCCTCGAGCGTTCAGCACACCTCCACCGACATAGAAAACAGGCTTGGCCGCCTCGAACAGCATCTTCACTGCCGCCGCAATCATCTTCGAATGGCCACGGGTATTTGGCTTATAGCCCGGCATATCCACCGAGGTCGGCCAGTACCAATCCATTTCGGCATTGGCAACGTCTTTAGGAAAATCAATCAGAACCGGCCCTGGACGTCCTGTAGTAGCCACGTGGAAAGCTTCCGCGACCACGTTGGGAATATCATTTGCATCGGTCACCAGCCAGTTGTGCTTAGTGACGCTCATGGTGATACCGGTTGTGTCAGCCTCTTGAAATGCATCAGATCCGATCAAATTCGTTGCCACCTGTCCGGTGATCACAACGATTGGCACGGAGTCCATGTAAGCATCGGCCAATGGAGTGACGATGTTTGTGGCAGCCGGACCCGAAGTGACCATGGCAACACCTGGTCTTCCGGTTGCATGAGCATATCCCTCGGCCATATGTCCCGCGCCTTGCTCATGCCTTACCAGTATGTGCCGAATAGGTGAGTCGATAATGGGGTCATAGACGGGCAGAATAGCACCACCCGGCAGGCCGAACATCACGTCGACGCCCTGCATTTCCAGACTCTTTATCAAAGCCTGAGCTCCAGTAAGCTTCATTTCTCACTCCCCGATAAACTAAAAAACCTCCCGATTGGGAGGCAAACCAGCACACGATGTTTTTGTCTCGCCGTGCGCTATTCGAAAACTACTACCACCAACAGACTGTTACTCATTGCAATTAACAATAGGGCAAATCTTGCCGACTGCCAAATGAATTTATCGACTTTTTGTGGAAAATGGTGATTTCGCCACCATTTTCCACAATTTCTAGCTCTACGGTGGGTCTCTACGGCTCAGTTACTGCACCTTTGTCGGCTCCGGTGACAAGTCTTGCGTACTTGGCCAACACACCGCGGGTATACCGTGCGGGCGGCAACCGCCACTCGGCACGGCGCCTTTCCAACTCGCTCTCGTCGACCATCAAGTCGATCCTGTTGGTGTCGACATCGATTATTATCCGGTCGCCGTCTTTGACAAAGGCAATCGGGCCCCCATCGACCGCCTCCGGGGCAACGTGACCAATACAAAAACCATGAGTGCCGCCAGAGAACCTGCCATCGGTAAGCAGCGCCGCATCCGAGCCACGCCCTGCACCCTTCATTGCCCCAGTTACAGCCAGCATCTCCCGCATGCCGGGTCCGCCCTTTGGACCTTCATATCGGATCACCACAATATTGCCGGGCTGAATCTCGTCTGCCAAGATTGCCTCCATTGCGGCGTCCTCGCCGTCAAACACTCGTGCAAGTCCGTCAAAGTATTGAGTGTCGATTCCCGCCACCTTGACCACCGCTCCTTTGGGTGCCATTGAACCCTTGAGGATCGCGATGCCACCCATGGGATTGATTGGGTTTGACAGTGGGTGAATAACTTCACCATCAGGAGCGGGTGGATTGACCTCAGCGAGATTCTCGGCCATAGACTTTCCGGTGACAGTGATGCAGTCGCCATTCAGCAGGCCGTGGTCAAGAAGGTGCTTCAACACCACCGCCACGCCACCAACTCTGTCGATATCGTACATATGGTATCGCCCGTGGGGCTTGGTGTCGGCAAGGTGTGGAACCCTTGCGGCGATCCTGTTGAAGTCGTCGATGGTAAGGTCCACATCCGCCTCGTGAGCAATTGCAAGAAGGTGAAGCACTGCGTTTGTCGAGCCGCCCATTGCCATGACCACCGAGATCGCATTTTCAAACGCGGCCTTGGTCATAATGTCCCTAGCTGTAATGCCCTGCCTCAGCAGTTCGACGACCGCCTGGCCAGACCTGAATGCGTAATCGGTCATGCGATCATCCACAGCTGGTGTGGCGGCTGAGCCCGGCAGCGACATGCCCAGCGCTTCAGCCACAGAAGCCATCGTGTTGGCGGTGAACATGCCGGCGCAGCTTCCTATTGTCGGACAGGCGTGTGACTCGATAAGAGACAGCTCCGCTTCAGTGAGAGCCCCAGTTCCAACAGCACCGACTGCCTCAAATACCGAAACGATGTCGAGAACCTGGTTATCAAGATGACCTGGCAAGATGCTTCCACCATAAAGAAATACAGCTGGAACGTTCAGGCGAGCCGCCGCCATAAGCATGCCCGGCAAAGACTTGTCACATCCCGCCAATGAAACAAGAGCGTCAAATCGCTCCGCGTGCATCATCGTCTCGACCGAATCCGCGATAACTTCCCGTGACACTAGCGAGGCTCGCATTCCCTCGTGACCCATGGAAATGGCGTCCGACACGGCAATTGTCACGAATTCGAACGGAAAGCCGCCGGCAGACGTGACGCCATCCTTGGAAGTCTTGGCCAGCTTGTCCAAAGACATGTTGCAGGGAGTGACTTCGTTCCAAGAAGATGCAACTCCTATTTGTGGCTTCTCCCAATCTCCATCGGTCATCCCGACCGCCCTCAACATTGCTCTGGCGGGGGCTCGACGATAACCGTCGGTCACTTCAAAACTTCGCGGCTTTAACGGATTATGGGGAACATTCTCATGTGACTCATTTGACATAGCTAAAAGACTAAGTTAAAAACTTCTACTCCGCACATCTGGCATGAAAAAAAATACCTTCTTCAGACAATCCGCCAACCAGCTACGCCCTTTTGGAACGCAAAATCGAGGTGACCGCTTTGCCATCGGCCCTTCCTTTGGAGAGTTTCATTACCTGTCCGATGAAGAATCCTGACAGCTGATCCTCTCCCATGGAAAACCTTTCCCACTCCTTTGGTGAACCGCTTATGACCTGATCTACCAAACCCTCAAGAATTGACGCATCAAGTGCCTCGAACCCAAGTGACTTGGCAACTTCCTGCGGTCCGGACCCCGACTCCAGCATCTTTGACAGTACTGTCTTCGCTTGGGTGGCAGATAGCTTGCTCTCGAATTCCATCATCAACAAGTCACTAAAGTTGGCAACTGTCAGGTTGGATAAGTTCCCAATATCCGATGCCACCTCGTTGGTCGCCCTCGCCAGAGCCAGCTTTGGATCCGCTCCACATTCAACCGCCGCCACGACCAGATCGTCCAAACCTAACCCTACCGCAGTCACGATTTGGTCCAAAGTGGAACCAGCAGAAACGCTGGCAAATAGAGATGCCATTCTCTCCCGACGGGCCGCGGGCAGTAGTCCTATCCGGCCTTGAATCTCGGCTATCCACTCGTCTGATGGGCTCAATGGGACGAGGTCTGGCTCAGGGAAGTAGCGGTAGTCGTAAGCCTCCTCCTTGGAGCGCATGGCGGTAGTCACCCCCTGATCCTCGTTCCAGTGTCTGGTCTGTTGTATGACCCTCTCGCCCGAGTTGATCAGTTCAACCTGCCGCTGTGCCTCATACTCAATGGCTCTGACGAGAGACCGGAGGGAGTTAAGGTTCTTTATCTCACATCTGGTCCCAAACTCCTCAGACCCGAGTCGCCTCACCGAGACATTGGCATCGACGCGTAACGATCCCTCCTCCATTTTTCCGTCAGAGGCGCCACTGGCCACTAAAATCGCGCGCAATTCGGAAACGTATTCGCGGGCCTCGTCAGCGGACCGCAAGTCTGGCGCCGAGACGATCTCGACAAGAGGAATGCCGGCTCTGTTGTAGTCGACCAGAGAGTGATCCGCCCCGTGGATGCGTCCTCCCCCACCACCTACATGGGTTGACTTGCCGGTGTCCTCCTCGATATGCGCACGTTCAATTCGAACCATCTTCTTTGACAATGGCAGCTCAAGATAGCCATTCTCATTGATTGCCCGCTCGTACTGGGATACCTGATAATCCTTGGGCATGTCCGGATAGAAATAATTCTTGCGATGGAAAATGGACTCGTCAACCTTGCAGTTGAGAGACAGCCCGATTCTCACCGCGAGCTCAACAGCACTCTCATTAATTACCGGCAGCGAACCCGGGAGGCCCAGGCAAACCGGACAGATGTTGGTGTTTGGCTCATGCCCGAAGGAGTTGGTGCAGCCACAGAAAAGCTTCGTCCTAGTTTTCAGCTCACAGTGCACTTCAAGGCCGATTACCATCTCCCAGCCGGGAATAAATTCGTTTGCCGCTTCTGAGGGCATTGGTTTAGCCACGATTCAATCCATTCCTGTCTCGCTACTGCGCTTGGCCAGATCTACTCCCAAAACAGCTTCCTTCTAATCAAGGGGGACCCCTTCTCAACGGCCCTGGCAACTCTTAACATGTTGACTTCACCGAGAGCCGGCGCAAGTATCTGGACTCCTATGGGCATCTCATTTTCTCCAAGTCCATATGGCACACTCATTGCGGGATGACCAGCAAGGTTTGTAGGAATTGTACAGACATCTGAAAGATACATCGAGAGAGGATCGGCAGCCTTGGCCCCCAATTCGAAGGCAGTAGTAGGCGCCGTGGGCGACAGTAGAACGTCGAAACGCTCGTAGGCTTTTTGAAATGAATTGATTATCATCGTCCTGACCTTTTGAGCTTTGCCGTAATATGCGTCATAGTATCCGGAAGAGAGTGCAAAAGTCCCCAGCATGATCCTTCTTTTGACCTCAGGCCCAAACCCCTTTGTCCTGGAAGAGATATAGGTCTCGTTCATATCCTGGCCAGCTACCCGCAGACCGTATCTGACACCGTCGTATCGCGCAAGGTTTGACGATGCCTCCGCCGGCGCGATCAGGTAGTACGCTGAAAGGCCGTAGCGTACCGCTGGAACCGAAACATATTCGACCTTGGCTCCCTGGGCGCTCAGACTGTTCGCCGCTTCGGCTATCGCCGAGCCTACCATTGGGGCCACTCCGTCAATCAACTCCTCGATGATGCCTATGCGAAGACCTTCAACCCCGCCATCAATGTCCGAGAGGAGATCGGGTACGCCGCTCTCCAGGCTTGTCGAATCCCTGGGATCGTGACCGGCAATGACCTGCAGCATCAGAGCCGCGTCCTTGACGCTTCGTGCAAAGGGACCGATCTGATCAAGCGAAGATGCGAAGGCGATCAGTCCGTATCTAGACACCATTCCATAGGTTGGCTTAACACCGACGATTCCACACAAGGCCGCTGGCTGGCGAATCGAACCTCCGGTATCAGAGCCGAGGGCCAAAGGTGCGAACCTGGCCGCTACAGCTGCGGCAGAACCGCCTGACGAACCCCCCGGTACCCTGTTCAGATCATAAGGATTCCTGGTAGGCCCAAAGGAGGAGTTCTCCGTTGATGATCCCATGGCGAACTCATCAAGGTTCGTCTTCCCCAACACCACCCCTCCGGCACGGGTGATCTTTTCTACCACAGTAGCAGTGTACGGCGGCCTCCATCCCTTAAGAATCTGAGACGCACACGTGGTTGCAAACCCGCGGGTAACCAGATTGTCCTTGAGCGCCACTGGGACGCCGGCTAATTCGCCCGGATCTTCACCCTTTGCGACCTTAGCGTCCACCGCTTTCGCCGAAGCAATCGCCGCGTCATCGGTTATCTGTAGAAATGAGTTAAGAACTGGGTCTTGCAGCCTGACCAGCGCCAGATGCTCTTCAGCCACCTCCTGAGCCGAAATCTGCTTTGATCTAACCAGCTTGGCAATCTCAGCGGCACCCAGGCCGACGGTTGACGGCGTCATGGTGCTTCTCCGAGGATCCTGGGCACCATGAATCGGCCTTCTTCGGCAGCGGGTGCCTGAGACATAACCTCGTCGCGATCCAACGACGGGGTTTCGACGTCACGGCGAAAAACGTTCCTTAGCTCAAGCGGGTGCGCGGTAGGCGATAGATCGGCAGTGTCCAGGGCCATAATGTCTCGGGCGTGGTCGAGAATCGCTGCCAGCTGACCTGTGTACATCAGCTCCTCCTCCTCGCTCAACGCGAGCTTGGCAAGATTCGCCACATGTTTAACTTCTTTTCGGGAGATACTGTCTGACATGCAATCCAATCTTATCTGAAGGAATACGGCAGCCTAGCAGAAGCCTTCGCATGTTTCGAGAGCGGACTCGCTTCAGAGCGATCCATCACCACTGCTTAGAAAAGCCAGTGATAGCTCATTTATCAGATCGGCATCGAAGTCAAGTGTGGCTACGTGAAAGCTCCGTTCCAGCCAAACCCTGGTCAACTTGGCCGAAACAAGTGAATCCGCCAAAAAGTCTCCTGACCCGACTGGAACGACATGATCCCGCTTGGACGAAAATAGCAGTATCTGATTCTTGACCACATATAGGTGGTCGGCGATCTCCGGCAAGGCCTCAAACATGGAAAGTGCGGCACTTATTGGCGTCTGAGTGTAGCCGAGTTCAGGAGAATCAGGCTTGGCGATATCAGAGGAGATCCCGGGTGCGGTCGTGAATCCACTCTCAAGGATCGACCTTAGCAGTGTGGTGAAGCTGGCCGCGGGCGATTCAACCAGTGGATTGACCAACACCGCTCTTCCAAATCCATTGAAACTTTCCAGCAGCTTCAGTACGATCGCGCCTCCCATCGATAGGCCGAACAAGTCCACCCTGGCACATTTGGTGAGCAGCGCCAAGGCCACATCAACGGCAGCTGAATACCAGTCGTCAAAGCGTTTGTCGAGCAAATCCTCCACCGCGGTTCCGTGTCCAGGCAGAAGAGGAACCGCAACGCTGAGACCAGCAGCTTCAAGATATTTTGCCGTTCCCAAGATCGATTGTGGCGATCCAGTAAAACCGTGAATCATCAGTACGGCATGCCGGCCCTCCAAGGGCTCGCTAAAATATGCGTCCATTTCTCCCAATCGACTTCTCCTAAGCTTGTTGAAGTGGGGTTATGGATAGACTATCTAGCTGATACTATCGCTGACGGACTTGCCCGTCGCGGCAAAACCAAGGATCGCGAATGAGCTTTCCTGCCCTTGGCCCATGCCTGCACGCATAGGCAGTCCGGGCAATTCGATTTATACCAAGAATGACTAGCATCAAAAGCGATAACTACAGAGAAAGTCAAGACATGGAAAAGTTTCAATTCCTTAGTCCCGAATGGATCGGAAAGGCTAGGCAAATCCGAGAAGCCCACCGAGACAGCGAAACCAGTTTCTCCGTCACCGTGCGAATGAACCAGCTTGTGACAGACTTGCCGTTTGGCTCAAACGAATTGAGAACCTTCGTCGACACCTCCAAAGGACTTCTCGACATCGAGCTTGGCGAACTTGACAATCCTGATGTCTCTGTTGTAATAGATTACCAAACAGCAAGGGCGATCTTCGTGGACCTCGATTCGCAGGCAGCGATACAGGCCTTCATGGCAGGCAAGATCAAAGTCACCGGCGATTTGACCAAACTCATGGCGCTGCAAGGTACCATCGTACCAAGTGAGTCAGGAATGAACATCGCCAAGGAGATAAAGGAAATGACCGCCTAGAAACTTTGAACTAGCCGGTCACAATGGAAACCGATGAACCCGCCTGAACTCGCGATCCAGCCCTGGGATTTGTCGCCACGACGGTATTGGATCCAAAGTAGGCGTATACAGATCCAACGGTAAGCCCTCCTTGGTTCAAGGCGGCCTCGGCCTGGGTTAGTGTATCACCAATAACGTTTGGCACAATGACGATCTGTGGCCCTTTGGAAACCACAAACGAGACGACGGATCCGCGCGGAACCAGCGAGCCGGCTGCTTGGGATTGAGAGATCACAGTACCCGCCGCAACCGTGGTCGAATACGCCTGAGTCTCCGAAGCCACAAGTATCAAAGCTTTGAGCTGTGCATCCGCCGTCTGAGCAGTCTCACCCACAAGGTTTGGCACTTTTCTCGGTGCTGGCCCCTGACTCACTGTGAGAGTAACCTTGGTTCCAACATTAAAGGTGCCTGTAGATGGAGAGGCCGATATCACCTGTCCCACCGGGACAGTCTCTGAGTAGCTCTGTTGCACCACCGGAACAAGACCTATCGCCTTCAATGCGTTTTCAGCAGCTGTGGAGGCGAGACCCGCCAACGATGGGATTTCCACAGGTGCCGGGCCTTTGGAAACAACGATATTCACCGGCTTCCCCCTGGAAACCGAAGTTCCGCTCTTGGGCGTTTCAGAGACAACGAGCCCGTCCTTGATTGTCGGGGAGTACACGTATGACACGTTCCCCACCTTGAGGTGAGCGGAGTCAATGGTACTCTCCGCAGTCTTGAGCGAGTCACCAACCACTATTGGAACCTTAACTGCCACCAGAGCGGAGTAGAGCCTGGACGGAATCCCCTCCAGCGAAAGCACCGCAATCAGGACCGCGAGTATCGCCAAAACAACGCCAATCCAAAAAGACCGCTTCCTGTGCAATGGAACCAAACTTGATCGCCGCTTAGGGAGTAAGTCTGAGTCGGATACAACATGATCAGCTGCATCACTCGATGATTCGAAGACCCCAGCCGTCAGCGGAAGGGCCGATTTGATGTCAGTCTGTGTTTCCGGAGGGCTGTCTGACTCAGCACTAGGCGAAACCTCCCTGGAACCAGAAATCGGGATATCCCCCACCGCGGTGAGATCTCCGCTCTCATCAGCAACCATAGGAGCAGGACCTCGCACAGATAGATGCGTTGGCGGATCCAACAACCTTACAAGCTTCTCAAGCTGAGAGACGAGATCCGTTGACGAGATCCTCTCCTGGGAGGATAGTTTGAGGCACGACTCTATGATCGGCTTAAGTGATCCGGTCTCCTCGGGGATGCTCACATCGCCATGAACACGCGCCATCAACAAAGACACCGTGGTATCGCCCGTAAAAGGCAGATATCCGAGAAGAGCTTCGTGGATCACAAGACCCAATGAATACACGTCCGAGCTGCGGTCACTCTCTCTTGCCAGTGCCTGCTCCGGAGAGGCATACCTTGCCGTACCCATCAAGGTTCCAATAGGTTCAGTCCATGCCGCCTCCGAAAGTGCGCGAGCAAGACCAAAATCGGCAATTCGGATCCTGGCTTCATCATCAAAGAGCAGGTTGGCCGGCTTGATATCGCGATGGATGTATCCACGCCCGTGGGCATATGAGAGACCTTGGGCTACCTGAAGCATTAGAGAGGCTGCCTGAGACTCTGACAAGAGTTCTCCGGCATTGAGGTACTCGCGTAGCGATCCGCCAGCGAGATACTCCAGGACTAGATACGGTGTGCTCTCCGACTCGCCCCAATCGAAAACTCTCATGATATTCGGATGGTTCAGGCTCGCCGCGGACTTTGCCTCGGACTGAAACCTTTTCAAGAAAAACGTGTCGCCTGCGAGTGAAGAATGGAGTAACTTGATTGCAACTTTACGCCCCAAAGAAAGATCTTGTGCGAGATAGACGTCGCCTGAGGCCCCTTGGCCAATCGCGGCCACAAGTGTGTAGCGGCCATGCAGAATTTTCCCGATATTCTCTTGGAGCCGAGCTGTGTACACTAAAAAGCCTCTCCAGACAAAGCGAACATTCCGAGCAGTCGCAAAACCATCGACCGACCTACCCCAATTTCAGGCAGCTCCTGTCCAACATATCCCAATCTCCAGACCATCTGGGCACGATCACTCATTTGGCATTGCTTGATGAACGTCTGGTTCAAGAAAACTCTCCAAACTCCAAGAGTCGCAAGAACTGATTCTCATCCACTGTCGGCACTCCGAGTTCTTCAGCTTTAGAAATTTTTGAGGCCCCGGGGGAATCCCCTGAAACCAATGCAAAAGTCCTTTTCGAAATCGAGGAACTGGCTTTCCCGCCCCTCGCAATTACCGCTTCCTCAGCTGTTTCGCGTGTAAAGCCAGACAAAGTGCCGGTAATGACGATCACCTTGCCAGCAAGAGTCTTCGCAATCTCATTTGCACCGAATTCATCCAATGGTTCGTGAACGGCCACTCCAAGCTCAATTAGCTCTTCACATATCTTAGAGGATTTGGGATTCTCGAAGAATTCAAGGATCGACTCGGAAATCTTCTCACCGACCCCTTCTATCTCCTCCAGCTCCTCCTTGGTGGCATGCATGAGTTCAGCGAGGGATCGGAACCTTTTCGCCAGAGACCTTGCGGCTTCCTCACCCACATGGCGGATTGCCAAACCAACGAGTAGCCGGGTAAGGCTCTTGCTCTTTGAATCTTCGATAGCTTTGAGTGCCGAGCGGACCGACTTCTCACCAAACCCATCCAGGTCGATCAACTGCGAATAGCTGAGCCTATAAATGTCCGGCGGCTCCTTCACCAAGCGCTTATCGACCAACTGGGCAATGTGGCTCTCGCCAATCCCCTCGATATCCAGCGCACTTCGGGAACAAAAGTGTGCAAGCCTCTGTACAATACGTCCTTCACAGTAAAAGTTCGTGCAGTAAGTGTCACTCTCGCCAGAAAAGCGCTCCAAAGGCGAGCCGCAGAGCGGGCACATCGACGGAAACTCCCACTCGACTGACTCTGAGGGTCTCAACTCGGGAACATATCTCAGCACCTCCGGGATCACATCCCCGGCTTTTCGCACTATCACAGTGTCTCCAACCCTCACCCCTTTAAGCTTCACCTGATCCTCGTTGTGAAGGGTAGCTCTCGATACCGTTGATCCGCCCACAGTCACGGGCTCCAGAACAGCGAATGGAGTGGCCCGGCCCGACTTTCCGATTGAGACTTCTATGTTCAGAAGTATCGTCTCACGTTCCTCGGGAGCAAGCTTGTATGCGATAGCCCATCTTGGCGCCCTCGAAGTTGAACCTAGGCGCTCGCGAAGGCGCAGGTCGTCGATCTTCAACACCGCGCCGTCGATTTCATAATTCAGATTGTGCCGCCTAGCATCCCATTTCGAGATCTCGTCAAAGATTTCGGCCTCTTCACTGATCAGCTTGATGTTTGGATTCACTGGAAATCCGAACTGCTCAAGATACCTGAGAGATTCCAAGTGGGATTCAAATTCGTACCCTGTTGAAATCTGGGCCAACTGATAGGTCCAGAATGACAGCTCACGCCTAGCGGTGACCCTCGGGTCCTTCTGCCTAAGCGATCCTGCGGCACAGTTCCTTGGATTGGCGAAGAGCGGCTGACCGGAACGCAGCTGCGCTTGATTAAGACGATCAAATGCGTCTTTTGTCATATACACCTCCCCCCTGACCTCCAGAAGATCCGGTGGACCACTTCCATCTTTGGTGACCAGCCGTCTGGGTATTGCTTTGATGGCAAGAATATTCGCAGTCACATCTTCGCCAACCCGCCCATCTCCACGTGTGGCAGCTGTCACCAAAAGACCCTGCTTGTAGATCACCGAGATTGCAAGTCCATCGATTTTGAGTTCAAATACCCACTTCAGCTCTTCAAGTTCAGGTTCGGTCAAGCTCTTTGTCACACGCTGAATGTAGCTCTGCAAGTCCTCGAAACTAAAAACATTGTCTAATGACATCATTGGAATTTCGTGCTCGACAGGACTAAACATTTCGAATCCCTCCACGCCAACCCGCTGCGTGGGAGATCGGGGGTCGTGGAACTCGGGATGAGCCTGCTCAAGTTGGTTCAAACGCTTCAGCATCTGGTCGTACTCGTAATCGGAGATCACAGGAGCGTCAAGATGGTAATAGAGCCAGGCGTGATGTGCTATCCGTGCTCTCAGCGATTCGATCTCTTCTTTAGCGGTCTTCTCCAAATCGCCCTTCCCCTAACAAGCTATCGCTGATCCAACTACCACATCGCCCCGGTAAAACGCAAGTGTCTGTCCTGGTGCCACTTTACGATGCGGCTCCTCGAACTTCAGGCAATCCTGGAAAAACATGGCTCTGGAGGCACGGCCATGCGCAGAACCCTGGACCGCAATCATTTCTCCATCCACAAGGGGACTATGGGAAAAAGTCAGGGACCTAATAGCCATTGAATCCACCAACAGATCCGATTGACGGCCAAGATAGACCTTCCGTGCCTGCAAATTGACCTCAACCGCATAGCGCGCGGAACCGTCACCCAGGGTTCCAAAGCCCTTCCGTTGGCCAACAGTCACAAGTTCCACCGCATCGACGGATCCAACAATCCGTCCAGATGCCTTGTCGCACAGATCCCCAGGATGAAGGTCGATTCGAGATCTAAGAAAGCCGTCTCTGCCGGAAGTGGAGGTGATAAAACACACCTCCTGCGAGTCCGGCTTCATTGCTGTCCGAAGCGACATATCCCCGGCAATCTCACGCACTCTGCCCTTTGTTATCTCCCCCACCGGGAGCAGCACGTATTCCAGCTGTTCCCCCGTGAGCATGGACAAAACATATGACTGATCCTTTGCAAGATCCTCACCACGAGCCAGGTGGGACAGGCCATTTTCCTTTACAATGCGGGCGTGGTGGCCGGTTGCGATATAGTCAAAACCAAGAGTCCTGGCCCGTTCGATAAAGGTGTGAAACTTTAGATGCCTATTGCACTCGACGCAGGGATTCGGCGTCAAACCCCGCCTGTGAGAGTCCACATAGAAGTCGACCACCTTTTCATGAAACTCCTCTGTGAAGTTGAATACATGGTGATCTATCCCGATCTGAGCGGCGACTCTTCGGGCATCCTCGACATCAGAGACTGAACAGCATCCAGAATCGGATGAACCGCCCCAGAGCTTCATAGTCGCACCGACAACCTCGTAACCCTGTTCCGCCAATAGCACGGCTGCAACCGAGGAGTCCACTCCTCCCGACATTGCAACCAATACTCTCATCTGACTCCCCATGGATAGAACAGGACTTTCTACACAGCCTAATTTGACCTATACATATAATGCGTAGCACGTTCTTCAATCACGGGAACAACCAGACTAGGCAAGTCGCTGATCAAGCCGTCCACACCGAAGCCCAGAAGCTTTTCCATTTCGGTCCTGTCGTTGATGGTCCAGACGTGAACTGCCTTGCCTGCAGCATGTGCGACTTCAATAAACTGAGGTATCGCCAGCTCAATCTCTCCGTAGAATCTGGGTATTTGAAACGCCACGTATGGGGAACGCATTGCCAAATCCATGGCGGCCTTTCGTCCAGAAACCAGAGTGAAGTAGAACTCGCTTATCTCTCCAGGAGCTGCGGAGGTGCAAATCGTGCGGTTACTCTGTCTAAGCCTCCATATGGCGGAATCCAAAAAGGAGCTGACAATCACACGGTCTGCCGCCTCGTGCTCCAAAATCAGTCTGGCCAGCTGCTCCTCATATGGCTCCACTGATGGCGAGGTGGATTTAATATCGAAATTTAGGATACAGTCCGGAAAGCTCTCGAGCACCTCATCCACCCTTGCCAGCCTGGTCATCTTTCCGGTATTTGCACCATCTCGATAGACATAGTCCTCCTGGGGCCTCGAACGGATAACGCTTGCATTTGACCCTGGCACGAACCAGTATCCCGCATTGAGATCTTCGATTTCGCTCCACGTAAGCTTGGAAACTCTACCTCTGCCATTTGTGGTTGTGTCGACCACGTCATCATGACAGCAGGTGAGCACACCATCCGCTGTCGAGTGGACATCAAGTTCTAATCCAGATACCCCAATCCGGCAAGCATTCTCCAACGCTCCAATTGTGCTGGAAGGCGCCTCATAGGAGCCTCCACGGTGGGCATAAGAGATCACGCGTCTGTCCATCCATGTACTATCCACGAAAGCCAAAACTAGCCTGTCCGCTAAAGTTATTCAGACATGATTGACCATGTTTTTAACGATCTAATCAATGCAATGCATCAAAGCCTTGAGTCTGCCATGCTTGAGCAGCTCCCCAACCAGGAGCATTTGCTGCTCGATGTTCTTCTTGGCGACATACACTACGAAAATTCATACGCACTTCCCGGCGAAGTCAATCCACCAAACCTGAGAGTCGATATAAATCTGGAGTGGCCCGTCTGGAGCCAGAGCATCTACCGCTCCTGGCTACTCGGAGAGAGCGACCCTGAATCGTTAGAAGTTGACGTGGAATTGGTAATTCGCGCAGTCAACATGACTGAGCCTGCCCCGACAGCGGATTTATTGTCATCCCTCGACGAGAGAACCTCCCCGATTTTCGCGTTCCTGCTGGAGCGATCTTCCGTGGTCTCCAGCCAAAGCAATCTGGGCGGAGGGGTAGAAAACGAGTTCGAATTGGAGATAGGTTTCGACGGGAGCCTAATATTGGAAGAGAACTCCATTACAGCGAAGGAAGAACTTCGAAACCTTCTTGCGCCACTTGGCCCTTGGATCGCATCTATGCTGGTCCGTCTGAGTGATCAGCCGATAAAATACTTCCCCGACGACCCAGACTAGCCTGGCAACCCGTCTCGTTTACTCAGACCATGCCGCCAATCAGAAGCTGCAAGTCAGTGTTGGGCCGGGCTCCAAAGTGAGAGACGACTTCGGCCGAGCATGTCACCCCAAATAGCGCACACTTCTCGACCTCTTTGTGATCAAGGCTCAGCACTCCATGGAGATAACCGGCAGCAAAAAGGTCGCCAGCTCCCGTGGTGTCGACAACGGCATCCACCTCGCATGCCGGTACGTAGAATCGTCCCGACTCGCCATATGCAATGGCACCAGCGGCTCCAAGCGTCACCGCCCCCTTCAGCGACTTCAACCGAAGCGAATCGACGATCTTCTCCACGTCATCCATGCCGGTGAGGATCTGGGCCTCCTCCCGGTTGGCAAAAAGAATCGATACCGGGCCGTTCACCAGTTCCAGAAATTCATCACGGTGCCTTGAAACACAAAACGGATCAGAGAGAGAAAGAGCAATTCGAACGTCGTTCTCGATAGCAACATCGATCGCGGCATGTATCTGCGCCTTGGTTGTCTCGAGGTCATAAAGGTAGCCCTCAATGTAGAGCAACTGCGAATCGGCAATAACGGATCTGGAGTTCTCGTCAAGGCGGAGATGCGAAGCCGCCCCTAACCATGTAGCCATAGTCCTCTCGCCATCGGGTGTCACCATGACCAGACAGCGCCCGGTGCCAAGATCGTTCCTTTCATAGGGCCGAACCACCCGTACTCCGAAAGCCTCGAGGTCCGACACATACTGGTTCCCAAATTCGTCCATGTCGGTCCGGGCAATGAGAGCTACTCTGTGACCAAGCGACGCCATCCCTACGAGAGTGTTCGCAGCCGAACCGCCACCTCTCACTTCAACTTCACCGAGCACACGTATGACCGATCCCGCCATGTCGGGACCTACAAGTTGCATCGAACCCTTCCGGATGCCCAACCCTTCGACATAGCCCTCCGGAACCTCGCAGAACATGTCCACGATGGCACTCCCAAGTGCCACCACTTCATACGAACGGCCCGACTTATTCCGCATCCGCACACACCCATTCTCAATCAATCGAGTCCGAAGGACCATCCGATCCAAAAAAAGATATTTGGCAATCCGTATAATCGTGGCTTCCAATTTCGGTCGGAATCAACTACGGTAACCACTGTGGATACTTCAACGAACTACAGACTGCCAAGAAATATAGTACCCAACAAGTACGAAATTCGGCTTAGACCAGACTTCCAAACCTTCAGCTTCGAAGGCCGCGTATCGATTCAGGTTTCCGTGACCGAGTCCACCAACTCGATTGTCCTAAACGCCGCGGAACTTGAAATCGGCAAAGCCACAATTGCGCAAGCCGGAAAAACGCTCAGCTGCACCATCAATCTCGATACCGCACTGGAACGAGCCACCTTGACTGCTGATGGAACGTTGAATCCGGGAGAGGCCCGGCTGGAGATCGATTTCAAGGGCACGCTCAATGACCAGCTGTCTGGATTCTACAGAAGCAAGTTCGTTGACGACCAAGGCCAGGATTCATTCATCGCGACTACGCAGTTCGAGGCCACCGACGCCAGGAAAGCGTTCCCCTGCTTCGACGAACCCGACCTGAAGGCTGTATTCAGTGTCGAACTGGATGCGCCAGTCAACTACCTTGCCATATCGAACGCACCAGAAAAGAACACAGTCGACCTGGGGGACGGATACAAGAGAGTCACCTTCGCGGACACCATCGCCATGTCCACCTATCTCGTTGCCTTCATCGTTGGTCCCCTGGAGGCGTCGGAGCCATACCTGAGTGGGGAGACTCCAATCCGAATCATCTCAAAGCCTGGCCAGAGCCATCTTCAAAACTTTGCCAAAGAGGTTGCGGCGCACGCACTGGAGTTCTTCACCAACTGGTTTTCCATTCCCTATCCAGGTCAGAAGCTAGATCTGATCGCCATACCCGACTTTGCCTTTGGTGCAATGGAGAATCTTGGAGCAGTTACTTTTAGAGAGACACTGCTGCTTGTCGATCCGGAAAAGTCGTCAAGACCGGAACTTGAAAGAATTGTCGACGTCATCAGCCACGAGATTGCCCACATGTGGTTTGGTGACCTTGTGACGATGAAGTGGTGGAATGGACTTTGGCTGAATGAGGCCTTTGCCACGTTCATGGAGCTTCTGGCCACCGACCACTTCAATCCAAGCTGGAATCGCTGGGTTTCGTTCGGACTTTCCAAGGGTGCCGCATTCGCGACAGACGGACTCCACAACACCAGACCAATCGAATTCAACGTGGTTAAGCCCTCTGATGCCGAAGGCATGTTCGATGTGCTCACCTACGAAAAAGGGGCCAGCGTGCTCCGAATGCTAGAGCGCTACCTGAGTCCCGATATATTCAGGGCTGGGATCACCAACTATCTCAACTCGCACAAGTTCGCAAACGCCGAGACAACAGACCTTTGGAATGCGCTGGAGAAGGCCAGCAGTGAACCAATCGCTCAGACAATGGTTGACTGGGTATTCCAGGGAGGATATCCCATCATCCGCCTGACATCAAATGGGACCGACGTCACCATTACCCAGGAACCATTCTCATATTTGTCAGACCCTTCAAAAGCGGGAGTCAGAGGTGGGCAGTCCGAGATCGGATCCGCCTGGAAAGTGCCGATGAACATCAGGATTGGAAACACGGAACGCAAGTTTCTCCTCGATGCCGAACCGGTCTCAATCTCCCTAGAAAACCCCGATGACCTTGTGATTGCCAATGCAGGTGGCTGGGGATTCTTCCGGGTTAGCTATGACCGCAACCTCCTTGGCAGAGTTCTTAGCAATTTTTCTCGACTGACCGATCTTGAAAAGTTCAACCTTGCCAGCGACATTTGGGCTCAAACCATCTCATTACGAACAAACGTCGGCTCCTTCTTCGAGCTAGTGGAAGCGATCAAAGGTGAATCTGATCCCAACCTCTGGCAAGTCATTATTTCTGCGTTTTCGCTGATCGATCTCATGGCACCCAAAGAAATGCGGGACAACGTCGCAGAAAGATGCAGAATTGCCTTAGCACCTATTCTGGAAAAGGTCGGATTCGAGGCCGAAGAAGGGGAAGCCGAAGGCACCTCAAAACTGCGCTCGGCTGTGATAGAAGCGATGGGCACCATTGGACACGATGCGGAAACGATAGCGGATTGCAAAGATCTGTTCGTAAAAGAGATGTCCATCGAGTCCAATATTGATCCCGATATCGTCTCGGCAGTTTTGGGAGTGGTGGCAGCTAACGGCGATGAGGCTGAGTTCGCCTTCATTCTGGATCGATACAGGCATCCGTCAACTCCCCAAGAGGAGAACCGATACCTGATGGCGCTGACTAGATTCGAACACCCGGAGTTGATCAAGAAGGTCCTTTCCATGACTCTTTCAGAGATCCGTAGTCAGAACGGACCGTTCGTCATCGCAAACTTATTGACAGGTCGCGAATCCGGACCGCTGGCATGGCACTTCATTGCCCAGAACTGGGATACCCTGCTTGAGCGGTTCCCGGACAACACGATTCCAAGGATGCTCTCCGGAATAACTGGATTGGTGTCTGATGACTCGTACTATCTGGAGCGGGAGATACGGAGTTTTTTTGAAACCCATACCATTCCAACCGGAGAAAAGAGCCTAGGACAGACGTTGGAGCGATATGCGGTGAACTTGGCATTCAGAAGGACGCTGCTGGACTCCGAACTCTAGTGGCCACATCCCACCCGGTCAAAATTCCAAAAGAACTTGCTGGGCTCCTTGCCGACAAACAGGAGCTGATTAGAGCCACCAAAGGATTCATGCCGCCAGACGAGGGAAAGGCTTTGGCCCTGGCCCTTTATGAATGCGACCTCCCTTATGACGTTCCGGCAGTTGAGATTGGCTCGTACACAGGGCTTTCAACCATTTACCTTGGTACCGTTGCCAAACGGCAAATGAGATCCCTGGTATCGGTTGACCATCACCGTGGCTCCCAAGAGAACCAGGCGGGATGGGAGTATCATGATCCAACCCTGGTTGATCCCGTTTCAGGAAAAATGGACACCCTCTACCTGTTCCGACGAACAGTCGAGCTTGCACGACTTGCTGAAACTGTGATCATTGCAGTTGCAGATTCACAGAAGTTTGCCAATGCCTTCTCCGTCGAAATAGGTTTTCTCTTCATAGACGGAGGACACGGAATCGCGGAGGCAACTGGCGACTATGAAAGCTGGGTTCCCAAGATCACCCAAGGGGGCCACCTTGCCATCCATGACGTTTTCACCGACGCTTCCCTCGGCGGACAGGCTCCATTTCTCCTCTACCAAAGAGCCCTTGGTGAGGGATTCCGCGAGACCATGTCCCAGGGAAGCCTTCGCGTTATGAGAAAAGACTCAAAATAGTCGAACCGATACTTTTCCGCGCTTTGACTGAAAGTATGAAACTCGAAATGATCACTGCCGCCACCGAATAGGAAGACTGTTCGAGATGAGGAAACGAGGCACCGGTTGGTCCTACCATGCCTGTAAGGTAGCCGCCATTCGTTCCACGAAAGCGCTCAAGAGCTAAATACACATCCTGCGCCAAGGGTTCCTCCCCGGCAATGTGCAGGGCCATCGCCGTCTCGGCAGTCTCCGCCGCTGTGAACCAATCATTTCCCAGGATGCAGCGGATACCCCAGTCCGGCAGATAGAAGCGACTGAGAAAACCTTCTGTAAGACGGCATGCGTCGTTGACGCCACCAAGAACGGGGTAGTAATGGTCCATCGCCCAGCCCGCGGTGTCCGAATAGGGCCCCACAGCGGCCGAAACCGAACTGTTAAGTGCTGCGCTCGCTTCTTCATAACGGAGCCCGTCCCCAATTCCAAACCGCCTGGCAAGTTCCGCTGCAACCATGAGTGAATCGCATATAGAGGACGAGGCCGCAATGAGCGAAGTTGGATGGCCATTCCCGTCTGGATCGACAGCCCACGGGATCGAACCATCATCCCTTTGATAGGTTATGACGTGGTCAAGTCCCCGCAGAGCCATCTCCACATACGGCTCAATCACCCGCCTGTCACCGATCAACCGGTCCAGCACCGCAACCAGGACCACCGGGTAGCTACAGGTGTTGGTGTCCCTTCTGGGCTCCGCGACTCCTCTCGAAAGGTAGAAGTGGCACCAGGAACCGTCGCCGTTCTGCATCTCAAAGAGCCATTTGGCCCCGGCCAGAGCTTCGTCCAGCCTGCCGCCAAGTGCAAGGGCCATCGCTGCCTCGGCGTGATTCCAAGGATCAGCCCTTCCTCCCTTGAACCAGGGGATCATCCCAGACCTCAATTGCAGTGAGACCAGAAAGGAAAGTGAAGTCTCGAGCGCCGCTCTTTCAAGCAGCGACTCGCATGACTTACTCGACCGCACTTGAACCCTTTCTGGCATACAAGACGAGGCTCTTGCCTCCAAGCGGATTCAACACTCTCTCCAGGAGTTTGATAAAGCGTGGCTTCCTGGTGATGTCCCAAACCAGGAAGCGGTGGTAAAGCCTGTAGCTCCTTGACTTGGTATTGTTGACTCCCACCAGACACCTGATCAGCCAGTATGGCGTATGCAATGCATGTGCGTGATGAAGCGAGTAAACGCCAAGACCAGCCTCCTTCGCCAACCTGATCACCTCGGACCGCCGGTAAATGCGAATATGGCCGCCCGGAACGTTGTGATATTCCGAAGAGACCAACCAGTACAGCGACTCTGGAAGGAAGCGCGGCACAGTAACGCAAACGGTTCCGCCCGGCGTCATCACCCTGGCAATCTCCGCCATCGCTGCCTTATCATCCGGAATGTGCTCGAAGACCTCGGATGCAATAACAACGTCAAATGTGGAATCGGCAAACGGGAGCTGCAGCCCGGATGCCTGCACGGCAAAACCGTAGCCACATCCTGGATTGTCTGCCGCCAGAGCTTCGAAAAATGCCGGTGCGCTTTCGATCTCCTCTAGCGCTATGTCCACTGCCACCACCTTTGCCCCTTGAGTCACCGCCCAGAACGCGTGCCGGCCTGCTCCTGCTCCAAAGTCGAGGACTTTCTTTGCATAAATGTCGCCCAGCTTCGACGGTCTAACGCTAAGCATTGGCCAAAGCCGTCGTCGGGTACAAGATCTAATCCTCGCCGCGCGCTGACAAGAGATCGAAATAATTTTGCTCTGTAGCTCTCGCTGTAGCCTCCCAGGTGAACTTGCTCATGACCCGTTCCATTGCGTTCCTCCCGAGTTCGTCACGCAGAATTGAAGAGTCAAGAGCTTGCAGTATCTTCTTGGCGAGATCGAGATAGTCTCCAGCGCGGGCCATGAGTACCGTCTCTCCATCTGTACCGGTCACCTCCGGCAAAGCACCGCCATCCGTGGCGACCAACGGCACACCACATGCCATGGCTTCAACGGCTGGCAGCGAAAATCCCTCATATAGGGACGGGACAACCGCCACCTCGGCCCGGTTGTAAAGACGAACCATTTCGTCTTGTGCGACCACCCCGGCAAATTTAACGTACGCATCCAAACCAAGTTCAAACACCCTGGAGGGCAGGTTCGACCCCTTGTTTGGGTTTCCAATGATTACCAGGTGCGACTTGGGCTCGACGTTCTTAACCTCCGCCATCGCCTCCACCAGCACCTGAAGTCCCTTAAGCGGAACGTCCGCGCTGGCGGTGGTCACGATCAAGCCAGGCTCTCTCCTTATAGCTGGATTCGGCTTGAAAACCGAGGTGTCTACACCAATTGGTACAACCCTCGAACGCTCCAGAGCCACGTTCATGTATTTGAAGAGATCAGTCCGCGAAGTTTCCGAGACCGTCAAGACTCTTTCCATCCGACTGGCCACCTCGGACTGCATCTTCACAAAGCCATACCACCGGTAAGCACCGATCTTTGACTTCAGCCCCCGCCCATGTTCAATAGCAAGAGCCCGGTCGACTGTAATGGGATGATGGATCGATCCTATTACTGGCAAGCCCTTCTGCGCTAACCTCAGAATTGACCAGGACAAGGACTGGTTGTCGTGTATCAAATCGAAATCTCCAAGACGCGACTCCAGCGCGCGCTCCAGACGCCAGCCGAACGTCCTCGGTTCTGGAAAGCCGCCACTGCACATGAGCGCAAACTCCGCGACATCGATTAGCGAACCGAACTCCTCAATCTTTGGAATTCTAAACGGATCCTCCGCCCGGTAAAGATCCAACGATGCCAACTTATTGAGCACCACCGATTCAGGATCCAGGTCAGGGTATGGCTGCCCGGAATACACCTCCACCGTGTGACCGCGTTTGGCCAGTTCATGAGAAAGGTGCTTAGTGTATACACCCTGACCACCCGAGTATGGATTTCCACGGTAAACGCAAAAAGCAATACGAAGAGGTCTCAAATCACCTGTGCGCTTATTCAAGCTAAAGCCATCCGATTACCGTTTGCACCATAAGCACCGCCGATAGCCCCGCGATCGCAATCACTGAGATGGCCGCAACTTTCCTGAAAATTCGTCCATTCACCGCATCACCAAGAACACTTCGCCTGTTTGAGAGAACCACGATAAATGTGAGAATAATTGGGGTAAGCAGACCCTGCAGCACCTGGGTGAATATCAGAAGCGTGATGAGGTTAACCGGAACTAGCGAAACTGCAGCGCCAAGAAGCACCTGGGCAGAAAATAGTCCCAAGAAAAGAGGCGCCTGTCGAAACTTCCTCGAAACCGATCTCTCAACGCCAAGAGCCTCCGCAACGGCGTACGACGTCGATAGAGGAACCACAGCACCCGCCAAAGCGGACGCACCAAGCAAACCGATGGCAAAAAGAATCACTGCATGGGAACCAGCGACAGGTGCAAGCGCCAGTGCCGCTTGTTTCGCCGAGCTCAGTGGTCCGGTGCCTCCAATGGCAGCCGCCGTGGCAATGATAATGAAAATCGATATTATGTCGGCGAAAATTGCACCGCCAACAGCATCTGCACGCTCAAGCGGATACTCCTCCGGGGAGATGCCCCGGTCAACCACTCCCGCCGCGGCATAGACCTGCATATAAGGCGAGATCGTTGTTCCAATCAACGCAACCCCAAGAAATATAAAACTGTTTGAAACGATAAAATGCGGGAAGATGGTTTGTGCAGCCACCTTGTGCCAATTGGGATGCCCAAGTACTGCAGCCACCGGGTAGGCAAAAAAAGCCAATGACATTATTAGGAAGATCCGCTCCGCATAGCGGTACGAGCCGAACACCACCAAGCCCCAGATAAACAACGCCGACATGGGGATCGACACGTAACGCGAAACCCCGAACAGCTGGAAAGCGGCGCCAATGCCGGCAAACTCCGAAACGACAAGACCTGTATTCGAGGCCGTCAATGCAACCATAGCCAATCCGGTCAGCCTGACTGAGAACTCCTCGCGGATCAAAGCAGCTAGACCCTTGCCGCTGTAAACCCCGAGCCTCGTCGACATCTCCTGAACCACAACCAGCCCGACCGTAACCAGTACCATGAAAAACAATGTCCGGTAGCCAAACTGAGATCCAGCCGACGAATATGTTGCAATGCCACCGGCGTCATTACCCGCGTTGGCGGCGATCAGACCGGGGCCGGCTGCGGCTAGGTATACCCAGAACGGCCGCTTCCTCTTAGACGTGGAAACGCCGAAATGCACGCCGAAATGCCTACGTCCATTTTGATTGACTTTGCGCTTCGGCGCGGCTGAACTCACAATGAAACCTCATCACCAGCTGACTCAATACTTCGCAACTAATTGGTTAGGAAAGCAAACGCGGGAAATGGAACCGTCCCCGCTCCGGAGATAGAGCATCGATAATGTCATCGGCCAGTATTCTGCCAATTGGCCTTTGATCCACCGCAACGACAATTGAAAAACGGCGGGAGCCGATGAGCTTTTCCGCCACTTCGCCAAGAGGTGTTGCGGGCTCCACGACGACCGGATCCTCAGATATCAACGCAGAAACTGGCACCACGCTATCAGCCAACGCCAACTCGTAAAGGGATACCTCGCCAAGCAGTATGCCCTCGAAGTCGACCACAAGCACGCCGTCTATCTCGTCCTTGTGATCGCGATGGGACTCCAAAAGGACCTTTACCTCGCCTACGGAGTCATTTGGCAGAACTTTGACCAACATGGTCGTCATTACACCGCCTGCCGTATCGGCCTCAAATTCGAGCAAGTTTCCCAGCGCCCGGGCGGCTTCCGGTGCCATCAGCTCAAGAATCTCTTCCCGCTCGTCTTCATCAAGATCTCTCAAGGCCTCAACCGCCTCGTCGGGTTCCATGTACGACACAATGTCTGCGGCAACCTCCGGCTCCGACTCTCTGAGCAGAGCCTCGCGTTCGGCGGACTCCATCTCCTCTATGGCATCTGCCGCCGTCTCAATATCCAAAGCCGATAGCAATCCTTGGCGCTCGGTTCGGCCAAGATCCTCAAGAAGATCGGCAAGTTCGCTAGGCCGCAACCTCTTTATCGCCTGTTGCGAACTGCGCAGCCTGACAGCTCCAGTGTGCTCATCGAATGGAGCGACGGCGGCCCAGTCGAGAACCTTCTCCGGTGTTGCCGTTGAACGAAATCTTGCCGGGCCAAATCTTCGCAGCAATGAGTACATACTCACATCGACGCCGACCAGCCTGAGGCGGCCCAGGGCATGAGCCAGGAACAAATCTGCAGCTCTTAGAACCTGCACACCGTCGACATCGACAAGCTGATGGTCAAGAATCTCTTTACCAAGTAGGACTTCTCCAGGACGTTGAGAAAAGTCCCTAAGATCCAATGTGGAGGAGGAAAGAACCACCGAGTCCCGGGAAAATGTCTCCACCCTATCGATGTCAACAAACGCGATTCTACGCCCGATCTTCACCAAGATTCCAGTGACCGGCGGATAGTCGGCGTCCTGGGACCACCGAACGACGACATCGACAAGTGTGCCGATTTCGGATCCGTTTTCGTTTATCACTCGTTTACCAGTATTGCCCGCCAAGGAAATGATCGACTCTCTGATACTCTTTATCGTCAGAAGTCGCTGAGATCTTGACTGTCGCATGCTTCGGATCCTGCGTGGATCCAACAGAATTGGCCTTCGCGCCATAGGACTGTCCTCCTTTCACGTGGAGAAACGCCCTAGGAGATCAACCGCAAATTCTGATTCCCAAGCCAGCTGCTCTTAAATCAAAAAATCGTTATTGGCGGTGAAATCCGGAGGGACGTCATGAACGAATAGTTGAAGTCGGTACTGTGAGGTTCACTAGGCTTCATGGTCAATCACCTCCTAAGCTCGGCCAATACTACGCAGCGTTAACTGCCAACAACAGAATAGCTGACGATTGGGGCAAAGGGCGGCAAAAAAGTGCAGATTAGCTCGATAAATTTGCGAATTTACCGACTGGTAAAGTCAAACGGCGTGCCCGGCTTTATCCCAAAGACGACGCCCGCCTCGGCCACCACAATCTCGGATCCCACTTCGAGGAACCCAGCTTCTTCAAAAAGTTGCGTCCATGCCCGCTGCGATATCGGCTTCTCTTGAACCCTGGCCAGATAACGCGCCGTGTTCTTGACGATTCGCCACCATCCACCTGGCCCTTTACGCAACATTATGGAAATCTTTGAAACGATTATATCGCGGTCCTGCCTGGTGCCACCACGCCCAAACATCATGTCGCCAAACACCATGCGTCCGCCAGGTCTCAACCAACGAAAAGCCTGCCTGACCACCAACTTTTTCTGATCGTCGCTCAGGTGGTGGAGCGCGTAGTTGGAGACGATCAGATCAAAACTCTCATCAACGAAATGGAGTTCCTGGATTGACGCCGTCTGAGTGTCAACATTGGAGAGGCCCGATTCATTCAATTTATCTTGCAAGAGCCCTATCATGCGCGGAGATATATCAACAGCCAGCACCGACTTGACGCCTTTTGAGATCGGAAGCGACAACTGTCCGCTCCCACATCCAAGGTCAAGGACCTCATCCTCTTTGACTAGGTTTGCCTTGGCGATAACCGCGTCGACAACTCTGCCCAGCCCTGGATTCTCCGCATGGTCCCAGGACTCAGCCCTCTTGCTCCACACAGACCTCTGAACCGCCAGACCAAGCTTCTCAATTGCAGATGACAATACCCTTTGCTCCCACTCGCTACCAAAGACTCAATCGGAACGGTTCATAGCCCATCCACACATCGCAAATTGACCAGGCCAAAGAAACCAGCCATCTGAACAGCCTTGACGGGCGCACTCAATTGCCCATCACGGCCAAATCTCACTCATCTTACGTCATGTGGCATACCGAACAACCAAATAACAAGATATCGGGTAATTATCAGAATCAGATAAGAGTCTGCCCGTGCCAGATCTTCACCGATACTGGACCTCGACCTGAAAACCTTGGTCCAGATGTGCTGATCACTGCACTACTTCCTCCAACGAACGCCCTGCGGCTTTAGATTCGTGTTAAGCAATGCCAGAGAGGCGTGACCACTTGGGACTTAGATTCCACATTTCGAACCAGCAAAACCCAGGCCTGTGCAATTGCAGGTCGGACAGCCGATTCCCTCCATTCCGCTCAGTCGAAGAGTGGCTTCAGAGTCAACGGTGGCTCCAAATTAGGCGATCCAGCGACAGAACCCCCGTGCAACGGATCAAATTCACGATCAACGCCCTGAGCTTCAGCCAGTCGTGCCGCCCTCCGTTTAGCGGCATTGATGACCCCATAGATCCCAGCTAACAGAGAGGCGATCCCGCCTACAGCAACTGAATACCGCGCACCGCTATGCTGACCGATAAAACCGACAATCGGAGCGCCAATAGGTGTTGAACCCTGAAACGCGATCGTAAACAACGACATGACTCGCCCCCGCATTGCCGGGTCTGAATTCAGCTGCAGCGCAGCATTGGCAATCGAAACACACAGCATCGACGCAGCACCCATGGGAATCATCGCAATCATCGCTGCTGGCGAATTCGGCATCAAAGCAACCAACAGTATTAAGACTCCAAAGCCCAGTGCTGCATATGCAAGACGCTTAATACTGGTCTGGGGAAACGTCGCCGCAAGGAGACCGCCTGCCACTGCCCCGACACCCATGAACGACATGAACGCGGCATAGGTACCGGCCCCCTTATGAAAGGTCGAACTAGCAAAGAGAGGCAGGGAGACTTGAAACTCGAAAGCAAACGTACCCACGAGCACCATTATCAGCAGTGGGACCCTGAGCCGGCGGGTGGACCAGACATACCTGAATCCTTCTCTCAGCTGACCTCTTGACCGGACCACCTTTTCCGACGAATGAAGTTCAGCCGGCCTCATCGAAAGCAATGCGACAATTACCGCGATAAAAGAGACTGCGTTGGCAAGAAAGAGCGAGCCAGTGCCAAGTGTGTATATCACGACGCCTGCAATGCCTGGTCCAATGATACGGGCGGAGTTCATCACCACCGCGTTAAGACTCACTGCATTCGCAACGCTTTTCTTTTCGACCATTTCGCTGACGAAGGACTGCCGAGCGGGATTGTCCACGGAATTAGTTACACCCAGCCAGGCCGAGATGATGTAGATCATCCACATTTGGATAGATCCCATTTCGGTCAAAATACCTAAAACAAGCGAAGCCAGGGCGAGCGAGCTCTGGGTTGCCACAATCAATTTGCGTTTATTGACCCTGTCCGCAACCAGTCCGCCTACGACCCCCAGCAATAAAACTGGCAAAAACTGGGCGGCCATTACAGCACCCAGATCGACTCCAGAACCAGTGAGCTTCAGCACCAGCCATGAAAGTCCGACGGTTTGCATCCAGGTGCCGGACACTGAAATCAGCTGCCCGGACATGTAGAGACGATAGTTGCGGTTCCTCAGGGAATCAAAAGTCCCCCGTCTGGTCTTCTTTGCGCTCATCAGACCCCACCTCAAAGATCATTCCCCCAGCTCCACCAACCCGATACGGACGATGAACAGAAAAAACGCCAGAAAGCTACCCTGAGAGTTTCCGCCGGCAGCTTTTCACGTCCGCTTCGAGTCCCCCATAGGAGGCTACTCTTCCACAAGCAGTGGAGCCTTCTTCTTTAAAGCGTCCTCGGCATTTCTATGGACGACCCGCCTCAAAGGCTTCTCCGGAAGAAAGAAGGATATGACAAAAGCCAGCACGGCGAACGGAATCGCAGCCAGGAACATCACGTGCAATGAATCCACAAACGCCTGCAAGAGGGCCGAGTGAATTAGCGGCGGGAGCGATGCCAATGCCGAGGGAGACCCGGAAACCGCACCATTTGCCAAGGATGATGGCACATTCACGCCTTTGGGAAGCAGCTTTGGCATGTTGTAGGCCAGTCTGTTGACCAGAATGCTCCCAAAGAACGAGGTACCAACTGCCCCGCCCATGGTACGAAAGAATGAAACGGCCGACGTCGCCGTGCCAAGATCTTTGTGCTCCACACCATTTTGAGTTGCCAGCACAGTCACCTGCATGGACAATCCGATGCCAAACCCGGTAACGAACATCATCAATGCCTGGTTCGTGTAGGTTGTGTCAATCTTCAAAGTACTCATCAGCAAAAGACCTACAGCCACGACTACCGATCCGACGATCGGGTAGACCTTGTACTTTCCCCGCTTAGAAATCAGTGCACCTGAGCCTACCGAGGCCAACACAACCCCAAGGGTCAATGGAATGAGCATGAGTCCAGACTTGATCGCACTCGCTCCCCTTACAACCTGCTGGTATTCGGGAAGGAAGATGATCGCGCCAAACATAAGAAATCCCGTCACAAAACCAAGAATCGAAGAGACGCTGAAAATCTGATTTCGAAACAGCCTCAGTGGAAGCACCGGATCAGGGGAGCGCTGTTCGACAAGGATAAACGCGGCGATCAATAGCACTGAGACGAATCCCAACCCAATTATCGTATTTGAAGTCCATGCGTATGTATTGCCACCCCAAACAGTAATGAGCAATATACCCGTCACCGCTGCCGCCACGAGAGAGGATCCCAGAAAGTCGATGTAATGATGACTCCTATTGGTGGGAAGCTTCAAGACAAGAGCGGTCACTGTGAAGGCGACAATTCCAATGGGCAGATTGACGTAGAAGATCCACCGCCATGAAAGACTGTCAGTCAAAAAGCCACCGGCCAGCGGTCCTAGGACAGAAGCTGCAGCGAAGACGGCCCCGATCAGACCCTGGTACTTACCACGGTCCCTGGCCGGAACGATATCCCCGATTATAGCCATGACCATTGAAAAAATTCCACCACCACCAAGACCCTGGATGGCCCTAAAACCTATGAGTTCTGCCATGTTTTGAGACAGTCCCGAGAGGACCGAGCCAAGGAGGAACAACACGATGGCAATCTGGAAAAGTGTCTTTCTGCCAAAAAGATCGGAAACCTTGCCATAGAGCGGAGTCACAGCCGTGGAGGTGAGAAGGTAGGCGGTGACCACCCAGGAGAGGTGATTGAGTCCGCCCAAATCTCCCACAATTGTCGGCAATGCAGTTGCCACGATCGTCTGGTCCAGTGCCGCCAATAGCATTCCTAGCATGAGTGCACTGAAAACAACCAGGATCTGGCGGTGCGTCAGCGGGTTCCCACCATTGACAGGTGCCACATCCGCTGATAAATGTTCATCGAAAGAGGATTTTGTTTGCGCCATACAACTAACAACCTATCAAAATAAGAAATGATTCCCACTCAAAACCTTTTTATTTATAAAACTAATTTATCAGATGATTGACACGGGGGCGCGAAATGTGTGGAAGATTTGTTCAAATTGACGCGACAATCGCCAGGTTGCAAACACTTACCGACTTCCAAATACAGCCTGACACATATGCTCCTCACCGCCACCGTCTAGAGAGTTTTAATGTTTCTCCCCAGAGAGTTGTTGTGATAATCAGGGACTTCAATGGCGAGCTCGAACTCGACGAGATGCTCTGGGGCATAAGACCAAAATGGGCAAGGGAAAGCTCCCGCTACCTGATCAACGCGCGATCGGAAAGCCTGACGGAAAAACCTACCTTTAAAAATCTTTTGAACCAAAAGGTTGTCATTCCGACGGAAGGATTCTACGAATGGAAAAAGAACGCCAGAATCGATGCGGTCACAAAGACGGAAAAAATGCCGTTCTACTTCCACACAGCCGATGGCAGTCCACTTCTCATGGCAGGGATATTTCAAAGGTCCGTCGACCACGTGACCGGCGAAATGGTCGACTCTTTTGTGATTCTGACAACGAGGGCAAACACGATGATGTCTCTATATCATGACAGAATGCCGGTGATCGTTCCGCCGGCCCAGGTACCGGAATGGCTTATGGAGGAAACCACCCCGGCGCTCCTGGAGCGAATTACACGACCACCAGGAAATGAAGTGTTGATCACCCACCAAGTCAGTAACCGTGTCAATTCATCAAGAACGGATGGACCGGACTTGATCAAAGAAGTCAACGGTCCTGAATCATCAGAACCGACACTTTTCACCTGAACACTTGGCTAAACATCCGCCAGACTTCTGGTTACCAAATTGGCTATGCCCTCCGCATCAAGGCCAACCGAGGCAAGTATGTCGTCCGCCTTGCCCTGAGCGATATAGCTCACTGGAATGCCAAGCTCTCTGAAACGGGCCGAATCCCAGCCGTTGACTGTCTCGAGATGGTACCTCAGATGAGTTCCATAGCCACCAGGAACAAATCCGTCCTCGATACTCATCACGATGCGATGTGAGGCAAGATCCCGCAAAAATGCCTCGTTGAACGAAGTGAGAATTCGCGGATCCCAAACCGATACCGATACTCCCGATTCAGCCAGAACCTCTGCGGCGTGAATCGCCGGAACCACCATTTTGCCAACTGCAACGAGAGCGACCTCGCTGCCACTTACCAGACATCTTGGCTGCATCTCCTTGGATGTGGGAATCCAAAGCCGCTCCGGACCGGGAGTTTTGGGGAATCTGATCATCGACGGACCCTGAAGCGTAAGGGCGTACTCCAACATCGGATTTAGATCCTCAAGACAGCTCGGGGCTAGAACCGTCATACCTGGTATAGCCAAAAATTCAATTAAATCCAAAACACCATGATGCGAAGGACCGTCGTCGCCAGTAATCCCTGCGCGATCCAGAACGAAAACAACCGGCAGACGATGCAGACCCACGTCAAGATTTACCTGGTCAAAAGCACGGGCAATGAATGTGGAATAGATGGCAACCACGGGCTTGAGATTTCCCATTGCCATTCCTGCCGCAGCTGTAACGGCATGAGCCTCGGCAATCCCCACGTCAAAAAACCTCTCTGGGTACCTCTCCTGAAACCCCAACAAACCTGTCGGCCCCGGCATTGCCGCGGTAATGGCGACAATCTCGGGAGAATTTTCCGCTAAATCCAACAGCGCCTTCGAAAACGTCTCGGTATAGGATCCGTACTCAACCTCCGCCAGCAATTCTGGCTGGGCTACCTTGAGGTCGTGAAGGCGTTGCACCTCGTCGTCTTCGGCCGGCCCGTAGCCACGACCTTTTTGAGTAAGAACGTGCACGACAATAGGACCGTCCCAATTTTCCGCATTGGCAAATGCGTACTCCATGGCGGCGATATCATGTCCCTCGATCGGACCTGTGTAACGAACGCCAAGCGATTCGAAGAAGACCCTAGGCTCGATCACCTCGCGAAGAGCGGAAGTGATACCGGCGATACCAGAAACTGCAAGCCCGCCAACTGCTGGCAATTCCGCGATCATCTGCCTAATCTTTGTCCTGGCCTGCATATACGAAGGATTCAATCTAAGTCGCGTCAGCCCTGTGGACAGCTTCGACACAGTTGGCGCGTACGAGCGGCCATTGTCGTTCCAAATAATAACAACCCTTTTGCCTGCATGGCCGATGTTGTTTAGGGCCTCGTATGCCAACCCCCCTGTCAGTGCACCGTCGCCGACGATCGCCACAACCGTTCTCGGACCGTCCCCGGCATCGGAACCGGCTGTGGGTTCATACCCAAGTTCCAATGCAGTCGAAATTCCGTAGGCATATGAGAGAGCAGTCGACGCATGGGAATTCTCGATCCAGTCATGCGGTGACTCCCGCCGGGAAGGGTAGCCCGAGAGACCACCACCTTTGCGCAGACCCGAAAAATCTGCCATCCTTCCAGTAAGCAGCTTATGGACATACGCCTGGTGACCCGTATCAAATAGGAGTACGTCCCGCGGAGAGTTGAAAACTCTATGTAACGCCACTGTTATTTCAACAATTCCAAGGTTGGATCCGAGATGGCCACCGGTCTCAGTTACCGTATCAACGATGAACTGACGAACCTCGCTGCACAACTCTTCTAGGTCAGCGCTGTTGAGCGACCGTAAGTCTTTGGGGCCCTTGATCTTTTCTAGGATCATCTATGCCAATTTCCTTTGCGCACGCTGCACCCAATCCAAGCCCAGAGCACAACATGCCGACGGTGCAGTAGAGCAAGTATCAAAGTCCAACAAATTCTCCACTAATTAAAATATCCCACTTTACGAATCTGTGGTTAGCTGCAGGGGCCGCTCGTATGGCCGAGAAGAACTGACGCGACC
This sequence comes from Actinomycetes bacterium, assembly GCA_021777475.1. GTDB lineage: Bacteria > Actinomycetota > Acidimicrobiia > Acidimicrobiales > Acidimicrobiaceae > SCQM01. The sequence goes on from JAJYDM010000002.1 coordinate 44,718, forward strand.
CTGCCGAACGTCAAACCAAATACCAGCCTATGTGTTCCAGGTTTACTTATCTTCCAAGTTGTCATGCCGCGGGCATTCGCGCATATCTTTCCACCACTTACGTTGAAATATGGACTGTAGAAGAGACTGAGGGTGTAACTGCCCGACTTGGGCGCAACAAACGACAGGGAGTCAAAACCGATCTTTGCTGGAAGATAAGCACCTCCAGGGGATCTGACCACGGTCGGAGAACCTGGGACAAGATAGATTTTGCTCTCACCAACATGGGCCAAGAGCTTGAGTCCAGAAGTTCCTGACGCGATTAGATTAGCCTCCGCACTCGCGGAAAAGTCGTAAGGCCCCGGAGGAAGCACCACAAGGGATGCCCCAGAACCCTCCAGCCAATTCAGGTAACTTTTCCTCGAAAGGGGCGGTGAACCATAGAGCAATGCATTCTGAGGAAAATCGTCTTGTCGGAACCAGCCGCGAACTATAGGAAAGCCCATTTTCGGCAGATAGTAGTCACCCTGGTGATTGGCTGTGTCAACCAACTCCACCCTGCTACCTGGCACAAGGCTGCGGGAAAGCACCGGCCGGAGTTTTTCCCAAAAACTGGCATTTGAGGTCTGGTAAATCGAGACTGACATTATCTGAGAAAGGGGCATGAGATTCCAAATCAGAGCTAACGCTAACAAAGCGAAAACAGGTGCACGGAGCCGGAAATCCCTAAGACTCACCAGTGCAACCAAAACGGGAAATGAGAAGTCGACAATCCGCGCTGCATTGGAACCCAGGTTCGATCTCATAAAGAATGCCGCGACATTGATCAGCCCGTACCCAACAATGAGAACCCGCAATCCGGTACTGTAGCGCCGACCCTTTGGCACCAGGAAAAGACAGATTGCGCAGAACAGTTCCACTTCGATTAGGTCGCTAACCCAATATGGATAGAAGCCATGGTCGGGAAACGCTCTGATCGACAACAGCTGAATCAAGGCCAAAGCCGCAACCACCCAGAGGTAGTAGTTTGACAAGAGCCGCCTGATGAAGATGCGCCAAGCACCATCTGCAGCCCCGAGTGAGTTTGTAACTTCTGCAGCCACAACGACGAGGATCAAGGCAATCAGCGCAAGCGGGCTCGAAAGGAGAACGAGAACCGTGCCGACGGCAAAGAGAAATCTTCTCCTTGCACTGTACACAAGGAGCGTCAGAAGCATGAAGGTCATTCCCAAAAGAAATGGCCATGCTCCTGTTAAGGTCATGAACGGCACTACCATAAGCGAGAGGCGCCGGTAACCTGGGAAAGACCCAGGAAAATAGCGGTCTGTCAGCACGCTGATAATGGCAACGGACAACGCGACACTCACGGCTGCGACGACTTTCAGACCCAGCAAATAAGCGAGGACGTAAAAGGCAAAGGAATAGTTTACAAAACTATATCGACCCAGATACCAGCTGTTATCCCACAGAACAAACCCGTGACTATTGAAGATTTCCTGCAAATGAGAGTGGGCTGCCTGATCAACAGCCGCCGGTCCAAAGGTGACAAGCAACGCCGCAAGAATCAGCGCGGCGCCTGAATAGGCGACAGCAGTTTGGACCGACCTGTCAAACCTGGTTTCAAGACCAAGCAGCTGCAACATCCCCTCCGCACCAAGCCCCTGCCAGAGTGGCTAGTTGCCAGCTCCACTTGGCAATCTTAACCGGGCTGGAAAACCATATATCGCCAGAACTGGCCAGGTATCTCGACTGGGATAGGCAAGTCAAAGCTCTCTGTTCGCCACGTACTCTGCAAGCTCCTCAAGTTCTCGTATCGCACTTTCATTCAATCCAGAATTTCCAATTGCCTCGATAGCTTCAGCGCATAGTCGGTCGACTAAGAGCTCGACCTCCTTCCTGGCACCGGTCGATGTCAGTATCTCTTGGAACCTGGCGATCTCATCTGCGCAAAGATCTTCCGCTCCAAACCGCTCCCTAAGAAATTCTGCATCGGAACCCTGCGCTCTCTCAAACGCAACCGCGGCAAGCACTGTTGGCTTGCCTTCCCTAAAGTCTTCTCCAACTGGCTTTCCAATGACCGACTGGTCGCCGAAAGTGCCCAATAGGTCGTCGCGCAACTGAAAGGCCTCCCCTAATGGCACACCGTACCTAGACATACTGGGGCCAAACTCATCAAATTTGCCCAAGAGCGCCACCCCAAGATGAAGCGGCCGCTCCACGGTGTACTTGCCAGACTTGAAAAGACTTATCCGACGAGCCTGCTCCATGGAAATCCTCGGCTGGGCATTTCCATTAGCCGTGCCAATTAGATCCAAATACTGCCCTATATTGACCTCTAATCTCAGCTCAGTAAAAATTTTTTGCGCCTGGACAGGGGCTCCAATAAGCATCTTGTCGGCATACACAAACGCCATGTCGCCAAGCAAGATCGCGACGCCCTCACCGAACCTCCTCGACTCGCCTCCCCAGAAAATTCCTTCGTGCTTGTCTTGAAATCGCTTATGAATGGCAACAAGTCCACGCCTCGTCAGCGACGCATCCATGATGTCGTCGTGGATGATAGCAAACGAGTGAAGGAGTTCGAGAGCGCAGCCCGCATTCAAGATCTCTTCAGAGTCAGGGTCGCCGCCTGCTCCAACATAGGCCCAATAAGAAAACGCAGGACGCAATCGTTTGCCTCCAGCGAGGACCATCTCTTTCAAAAACGTAAGGGGCTCGCCAAGGTCAGGGTCGAGCACACTCCATCGCGCAATCTCGTCGCTGAGGAGTTCATCCATACGGAACCCAATCTTCTTGGCAAGAATGTCAAGAGAGTCGGGGGCTTTTTGTCTAACAAATTTTTCAGTCAAGAATTGCCTTGCTCCATTTAAAGTAACTAGGCCAAATCAGCAGGGATGGTCTCACTAAATCATCTTTCTACCTACATCCTATTGGCGCCCAAGCCTTTATAGCAGGCGTTAGCCAAGACATCACCTTACACAAGTCCCCTTTCAAAGTTCCATGTCCTCGATTGAACCGAGCTAGCCAATAGAGTGGAATAAGTCGCCAGTCGTGGCAAAGGAGCAAACTTGATCTCACAAGAGATAGTCCAAAAGGTGTTGGCATCCGCCGTTTCCCGAGGTGGCGAGTTCGCCGAGATCTTCGTCGAGGATAAAAAGTCGTCATCGGCGGCATTTGATGATGGAAAAGTTGAAGAGCTCACTTCCGGGGTCTCAATAGGTGCGGGCATCAGAGTCATCGTCGGAGAAACAACCGGTTTTGCCCATACCGCAGACTTGAGCGAAGCCGGACTCTTAAGCGCCGCCGAGGCCGCCCGAAGCGTGGCAATGGTTTCAGGTTCAGGAACCAAAGCGGTTGCTTTGAGTGCACCGAATGAGCACACGCTTTCAGGAGACATATTAGTTCCCAGCCAAGTCGGCAAGAAAAGCAAGATTGAGCTCTTGGAATACATGAACCAGATTGCCAGATCGACGTCGGGGTCGATAAAGCAGGTTTCAGCTGGCTATGGAGACTCCTATAGAAGAATCCTGGTTGCCAATACCGACGGCGTTTTTGCTACAGATGAGCAGGTAAGAACCCGTATAGCCGTCTCGGTTGTGGCGTTCGGCGACACCGGGATGCAGACAGGATATGAGACTGCCGCCTTCACCATGGGGTTTGAAATGTTTGAGGACGTCAACATCGAAGAGCTCGCCACCCTTGCAGCCGAGCGAGCCGTACGAAAGCTCTCGGCGCGACCCGCTCCATCTGGGACACTCCCAGTCGTGCTTCAGGGAGGATCAGGCGGAATCCTGTTCCATGAAGCCTGCGGTCATGGGTTAGAGGCAGACCACATTATAAAGGACTCCTCCGTCTACAAGGGAAAAGTCGGAGAGCTGGTGGCTTCCCCTTTGATCACGCTGGTTGACGACGGAACCGTAAGCAAACAATGGGGCACCGCGCTGATCGACGACGAGGGCAGGCCATCCCAAAGAAATGTGCTGATTGAAAATGGGGTTTTAACTGATTACATGTGGGACGGACTTAGAGCTAAAAAATTGAATCGCGCCTCGACTGGCAATGGACGGCGCCAGAGTTATCAGCACCTGCCAATGGTTCGAATGACCAACACCTACCTTGTCGAAGGCAAGGAGAGGCCTGACACCATCATTGAGAACACCAAACATGGGGTCTATGTTGCCCGTCTGGGTGGAGGACAGGTAAACACCGCGACCGGGGACTTCGTGTTTGGAATGACTGAGGCCTATCTAATAGAAAACGGTGAGATAACTGAACCGCTCCGGGACGCAAACCTGATCGGGAATGGACCGGAAGTTCTGAAAAATATAGACGCCGTAGCCAATGACTTCTCCATAACCCCGGGTACATGTGGTAAGGATGGCCAGAGCGTTCCCGTTGGATGCGGTCAGGCAACTGTAAGAATAACGGGAGTGACGATCGGAGGAACTGCGAATGGATGATCTGGAAATCGTCGCCGAGAAAATCGCGAGCCAGGCGAAACCTGGAGAGGAGATTGAGGCCTTCGTAGCTTGGGATGAAGAAACCTCGATACGTGTCTACAACGGTGCCATTGAACAACTCTCGAAGTCTCAGTCGAGCGGAGTTGGAATTCGAATCGTCAACAACCACCGCCAAGGCTTTGCCTGGGCTGGAACGCTAGACCCCTCTTCTATTGATTTCGCACTGGCAGAAGCGCGAGACAACGCGTCTTTCGCCACCGAAGATGAGTATCTCGGCCTTGGCGTGCCAGACAACATAGCGCCGAAGACACTTGACCTCTGGCGAGACGAACTCTCATCGCACACCACCGAAGAAAAGGTCTCACTGGCATTGGAACTCGAAGCAACCCTGAAGAACTCTGACAAAAGAATTAAAAGTGTGGAGTCGGCCAATTACGGTGACGCCAGTTCGATTGCCGCAGTCGTGACCAACACCGGAATGCGGGCAAGCTACCGTCAGACCTTTAGCTTCATCACGGCGCATGCGATCGCGGTAGAAAATGAAGAGACCCAGACTGGCGGTGGCTATTCGGTAGGTCGGACAATTTCTGAACTCGAATTGAACAAGGCGGCATCTGATGCCTCGATGCGGGCCACTCGGCTACTTGGTGCGAGCAAACCAACGTCTGCCCGCATGACGGTCCTGTTCGACCCACAAGTAACGACCACTTTGCTTGGGATCATCTCGGGCACACTGTCAGGTGAGGCCGTCATTAAGGGCAGATCGCTGTTCGCTGGCCGACTCAATGAGCAGGTTGCCTCGCAAATAGTCTCACTCGTAGATGACCCTACAAATCCATCGGCTTTTGGAGCCTCCGTCTACGATGCCGAAGGTTACGCGTCAAGAGCCAACAATCTCATAGTTGAGGGGGTATTGCAGGGGTTCCTATACGATACCTACTCCGCAAAGCGCGCCGGCCTCATCACGACTGCATCAGCAGTCCGAGGAGGCTTCAGTTCAACACCAGGAGTCGGCGCCAGGGCACTTTATTTGACCCCAGGAACAAAAAGCCAGTCAGAACTCATAACCTCCATCGACAACGGAGTGCTTGTGCAGTCGATCAGTGGTGTCCACTCAGGAGTAAATCCTATTTCCGGTGACTTTTCAGTTGGAGCTGAAGGCCTTCTTATTAGGTCTGGGAGATTGGCCCAGCCAGTAAAAGAGTTCACAATCGCCTCGTCATTGCAAAGAATGCTCCAGGAGGTGGTCGCGGTGGGGAACGACGTCGACTGGATCCCCTCTGTCGCAGCTGGTGTGAGCCTGGTCGTCGAGGGAATCTCCGTAAGTGGCGTCTGAGAAAAAACCGAATGCGGCAAATGAACCATGGGCATTCGACAAACCCGAAGCTGTTTTGGGTAAAGCAGTGGTTGACTGCCACACCCACACCCACTTTTCGGGCGATTCCAACACTTCAATAGACCAATATGTAACGGAGTTCGAAAAATCCGGGCTGACCCACGTATTCGTGACCGACCATCAGAGCATCGCCGCCTTTCCGCTTCTGGAGGAGCGTCTTGGCTCAAGGGTAATTTGCGGGCAGGAGCAAAGGGTAGCTGAAGGTGAAGTTATAGGGCTATTTCTCACCCATAAGATTCCACCAGGTCTCACCCTTGCAGACGCATCAAAGGCCATAAGAGACCAGGGAGGCATTGTATATTTATGTCACCCTATGGACTCAAAACGGTTTTCGGTTGATCTCGAGACTCTCGTGTCGTCCGCCGAAAACAGATGTTTGGATGCGATCGAACTCTACAATTCGAAATCCGCATCGATAAACCGTCAACTCATTGAAATAGCCCGTAAATTTGAGATTCCCATGCTCGGCGGTTCAGACTCCCATGTAGCCAGTGCAATCGGCTCCTCAGGCGCCGTAATGCCATGGTTCGACTCAGCTCCAGACTTTCTAGCCGCGGTCAAACATGCGACTCCCTTCGGCCGACGATGCGATCCGCGCAAATCATGGCCGCTTCAAGTTGTTCCAACAACGTCAAATCAAGATTCGGAACTCGCCGCTGGACGAGAGTCCGTCTTGTAAAACCCGGAACCTTTAAATTGGATCCCGACGGAGCCAAATACCTTCTTTACTTTGCCTCCACACACCTCACAACTTGCAAGGGGCTCATCTGAAAACGACTGAAAGACGTCAAAACGTCTTTCACAACTCTTACAAACGTATTCGTAGGTTGGCACCTACTTCCTCCAGGTTCATATGCTCTATTAGCACTCGACTATCCTGAGTGCTAATAATACCACAGCTTGAAAAACTACTATCTTTTACCTGGTCAACAAGTTGTCATAAACAATGTATGACACGGGAAGCGGCAGTTGGAATACAATGAACTTCAAGTTGCCAGGTGACGCTCAAATGACTGCCCTCCGGATTTTGCCGGACCAGGGCAGATCGGACAGCGAACAAAGCCGATAAGGAGTACGCGTGCATCATTTGCCCAGAAAGGCCGTAGTACCCGCCGCAGGACTTGGCACTCGGCTCCTGCCAGCAACTAAGGCACAGCCGAAGGAAATGCTTCCTCTCGTTGACCGCCCCGCGATCCAATACATTATCGAAGAGGCCGTATCCGCTGGCCTGGACGACATTCTCGTCATTACCGGAAAATCGAAGTGGTCAATCGAAGACCATTTCGACAAGTCATTTGAACTAGAGAAACACCTAGAGTCAAGCGGAAAAATTGAAGAGCTGGACCTGGTCAGATCTATTTCAGACCTGGCCGAACTTCATTACGTCCGCCAAGGAGAACCCCTTGGATTGGGACACGCCGTTTCCATGGCAAAGCAACACATTTCTGGCGAACCTTTTGCCGTTTTACTTGCAGACGACATCATGATTTCTGATCATCCACTGCTCTCGGGCATGATGCAGCTATACGGGGAGCAGCAGTGCTCTGTATTGGCACTTATGGAAGTACCTTCGCAAGACATCTCGCTATACGGTTGTGTTTCCTACGAACCCACCGAGAATGCAGAAATAGTACGCGTAACTGGAATAGTCGAAAAACCCGACCCGGATGAAGCCCCTTCGAATTTTGCGGTAATCGGCCGTTATATCTTCACGCCTGAAATATTCGACTGCCTCGACAAGACAAAGCCGGGAAGAAACGGCGAAATTCAGTTGACTGACGCGATCTCCCTACTCCTTAAGCAACAGCCAATTTTCGGTTATGTTGTTAAAGACGGGCGTTTCGACGTTGGCACCAAGATCGACTACCTAACGGCAATCGTGGAGTTAGCACTTGTGAGAGACGACCTTGGCCCGCAGTTCCTCGCTATTCTCACGGAAATCGTCAGCCGTTTCGAAGACAAACCTTCCGCGAGGACTCCCCGGGAACGCATGAGCCACGCTATGAGCGAGATCATGCGAAAATTGGAACACAAGCCAAAGTCAAAGTAGCTCCACCATCTTGATATGTTGGACAAAACTCCAGAAGCAGGAACGTTACCAATGATTGAATTGAACCAAGCACAAGAAATTGTTCTGCAAACGATCAACCCCCTCCCGCCGAAGTCCATCCCCTTGGCCGAATGTGACGGACTGCTCACAAGCTGTGCGATACATGCGGCGGAAGAAATACCTCCATTCGACAACACGGCAGTTGATGGTTTTGCCCTAAGTTCCAGTGCCATCGAATCCGGTATCAAGGAGTTTGAGATCCTTGGCACCATAGCTGCCGGAGACACAGGTGACATTCCTGTTTCCGGATCAGCAACAGTCAGAATAATGACCGGCGCACCAATGCCTCCAGGGTCAGACTGTGTACTCATGGTCGAAGACTCCGTCGTAACTGAAAGGAATGGCAGGACTTACCTGTCGTTCGACAAGAAACCTTCCAGATTCGATAACGTCCGGGATGCGGGCAGTGATATTTCCAAAGGACAACTGCTATTCCCTTCTAACACGCAGCTATTCGCTGGACATCTTGGAGTGCTGGCGAGCCTCGGAATCTACGAGGTAAGCGTCTTTCCTCGGGCCCGTGTGGGTATCCTTTCAACCGGGAGCGAACTCACAATCGATCCGGGGCCTCTCAAACCGGGCCAGATCCGCGATTCAAACCGCCCCACACTTTCCAGTCTCGTCAGAGAAATGGGGGCAATACCAATTGACCTGGGAATCATACCTGATAATCCAGAGAGCCTCAGACAGGGCTTTTCTGAAGCTGCTTCCTCCTGTGATGTGGTGCTTTCGTCGGGTGGAGTCAGCGTGGGGGATTTTGACTACACCAAGGAAATCCTAGATGAACTCTCAAATGGCACAATGTCCTGGATGCAAATTGCTATAAGACCCGCCAAACCGTTTGCTTTCGGCCACATCGGCACCACTCCCATGTTCGGCCTACCTGGAAATCCGGTTTCGTCAGCCGTGTCATTCGAGCTACTGGCACGTCCAGCAATTCGCAAGATGATGGGCCATCAGCAGCTGTTCAGGAACACCGTTTCCGCAGTCGCTAGGACCAACCTCCATAGACGTCCTGATGGCAAGATCCATTTCATGAGGGTTTCTGCGCAACTCGAACTGGACGGCATGGTCTACATTCAGCCACAGTCCGGACAGTCCAGCCATCTTCTCTACTCAATGGCAAATTCCAATGCCCTTGCAGTAGTACCGAATGGGATAGGCTGCAAAGCCGGCGACCATGTCGACACCCTAATCCTTCGTGAACTATGAGTGGTTCGACCCTTGCGAAGTAACTACCCCCTCTTTGTGATAGGCCTGATGCCGGCTGCAGTACCCACACTCTATCAAAGTAGGCTTTAATCGTGACGCCAAAAAGCTTTGTTCCCCTGATCGATCCTTTTGATCGACGGGTAAGAGATCTAAGGATCTCAATCACCGATAGATGCAACTTCAGATGCACATATTGCATGCCTGAGGAAGGACTCAAGTGGTTGGATCGTGCTGAAATCCTCTCCTTCGAAGAGATTACGAGATTGGCAAGAATCTTTGTTGAGAACTTCGACTTCGACGGCATCCGTTTGACGGGTGGTGAACCAACGGTCCGCGCCGACCTGCCATTGCTAGTGGAAAAACTTTCGGGTCTCATTGTGCCGTCCACTGACAAACCGGTCGACCTGGCGATGACAACTAACGGCTCGGCGCTGAGGCTAATTGCCAAGGATCTTAAAGAAGCCGGCCTAACTAGATTGAATATTTCCCTTGATTCTCTCGACCCTCAGATTTTCCACCAGATGACGAGGCGCAACCATCTTGACAAGGTCATGGACGGCATTAATGCAGCCCGTGAGGTCGGTTTCCACCACGTCAAGCTCAACATAGTCATGATCCGCGGCACCAACGACCATGAAATTGTCGACTTTGCCACATTCGGACGAGAAAATGGAATGCAGCCCCGTTTTATCGAATTCATGCCGCTTGACGCTGATGGTGCTTGGACTATGGAAAAAGTTGTCCCCGCAGATGAGATCGTTGAAAGAATCAATGATGTCTATCCTCTGGAACCAATCCTTCACGGTCCAGAACCCGCACAGCGTTTCGCATACAAAGATGGTATGGGTGAGGTAGGAGTAATTCCCTCCGTAACAAAGCCATTTTGCGGAAATTGTGATCGAGTCCGACTGACCGCGGAAGGCAAATTCATGACATGCCTTTTTGCCATCGATGACTTCGACCTTAGAAAGACACTCAGATCAGGTGGAAGTGACCGCGATCTTATCCGACAGATCCAAGCCGCGGTTGGCACAAAGTGGGCAGGACACAGTATTGGAAACGTCAATTTTATTAGACCGCCCAGGTCAATGAGTCAAATAGGCGGCTAGCCGAAGGTGCCTGGACTTTTGTCCACAGGAGTAATGACTGCAGGATTTGGAACAACCCAAAGAAAGGCCTTGGATTTAACATATGTCAGACCGTAGCCTCACCCACATTGACCCGCTTGGACGTGCACGGATGGTCGATGTCACCCCCAAGGATCCCACACACCGCAGAGCGACTGCCAGATGCAAGGTCTTCATGATGCCGGAGACCACCGCCAAAGTCGCAAACAACGCGATAACCAAAGGTGACGTACTGGGTGCGGCCAGAATCGCCGGCATTCAGGCCGCCAAGAGAACTCCCGACCTCATTCCACTATGCCATCCACTCTTAGTAGGATCAATCTACATTAATTTCACTATCGGTGACGACTTCGTTGAGATCGAAAGCCAGGTTGAAACTGTGGACCGCACGGGCGTTGAGATGGAAGCCCTCACAGCATGCTCAGTGGCAGCTCTCACTGTGTACGATATGTGCAAGTCAGCGGACAGAACCATGGTGATCGGTGACTTGGCGCTCTGGGAAAAGGTAGGTGGTCGATCCGGACTTTGGAAGCGGCCCGGAGCCGACAGCCTTACTGAACTAAACCTATAACCTTCCACAAATTCCAGTTTTCGCCTCATTTAATAAACAATTGTGGCAATAATTGGGCTAATACCAAGCACGCCCAAAATTGGCTTGATATATTTGTAATTACACATTTGTATTTAAGGAATCGTTACTAATGCTTCTGGCGATTGTTGCATCAATGTGGGCTGCGGTGATTACCATTCCACTAGTTGTGAGATGGAGGGATTCCCGTCACATTACATCAGTTGGAAGCTTTTCGAGATCGCTTGGCGTTCTAGGACATCAGTGCTCAACTTCTACAACTGCAATTCCTGGCAGGCAGGCTGTCCGTAAATCTTCCTGGACAATCCTCACGAAATTCGGCCGAGTTGAGCCGGAGGTTCTGCTGCAGGATCAATATAGTTTCGCTACCTCTCAACCGAGCAGAGTGGTTCATTACAAGACAAGGGTCTCTCGCCTCGCCCATCAGCAAATGATTAGACGACGTAAAAACATTTTATTTTCGCTCCTGGGAAGTAGTTTGATGCTTTTCGTCTTAAATCTTTTATTGGGATCAAGAGTCGTTGAACTGCTGACCCTGTTGACCTTCCTTGCTTTGATCTCCTACATTGGGCTGCTGGTTCAGTTCAAAAAAGCAGCTTTCAACTAAAACGTTCAACCAAATGGGGACTCCCGAGACCGGCTTGGCGGGTAAGATCGAATTTTGCCCGGGGGTGTAGCTCAGCTGGTAGAGCGCTACGTTCGCAACGTAGAAGTCGGCGGTTCGAGTCCGCTCACCTCCACCAAAGTATCCGTATGAGAACCCTGCACCTTGTCGGTGCCCCCGGTTCCAGCCTCAGAACCGCCCATCGGCGTGACTGGATGGGCAGTTTTCTCTTACTCAAGATCATGATGCACCCGGGCAGGAACAAAACGTGAGAGCAGATGGTCGAATGGCTGGTTGTAATCCACTCGGACGCGCCACTCGCGGGTCTCGTCATCTTCGTCCATGTAGATCTTGGCGAAAAATGCCTGGTTAAACAGTCGCCTGTGTGGTCGTTTGCCCGCAGGTAGGCCCCGTGACAGTCTCGGGCCAGATCCAGGGTGTCAGCCAACACCGAACGCGCCTGTTCGAGGTCGGCATCGTCGGCCTTGAGTTGTTCTTGAATTCGTTGGAGCTAACCCGCAATACTCAGTTCTCGGGATCCTTCACTGATATCACGAGTGGCGCTAAATTTCCGGGGGAGTTGGCTGGGCTTTGGCACTTCGCGCGAGATACTGCGGATTTCTATGAAAGGGGGATTCATGAGAAATATTAATCTCCGACAGCATGCCCGTCATTTTTTCGCCGGTGACCTCGAAGCCAAGGCTTCCACACTCTTGGTCTGTCTCAGCGCTGCGCCTGCATCAGCTCAGGGAGTTGTCGGCGGATTTACTTCCGGGAGTTGGAATGGTTCCACTTCTTGAAGTTCATATTATAACTACGGAATCGTCCAAGCTGGAGGTATGAATTCCAGTAGTGATTGTTCGTACCCTCAAGATGAAAATACGAACTTTACCGGTGCTGCAAGTGCACTCAACAACGCAGGGCTACCTGTGTCGGCATTTCTATTTCTCACCAGCAACTATTTCTCCACTACCGTTTGCGGAAATTCCACTTCGCCCATGCAATGGGGGGAAATCCAGGGCAGCCTCTTTGCGACAATCTTGGGTAATTACAGTGGTCCATTGACCAGGGTACTCGCGGACGTGGAAACTGGTCTAGGTGCAGACTGGACCCTTGACACTCAGGCCAATAATCAGCAAGTCATAGACGGCATCAACTACGAGCTGTGCAACGCGTTCTCGTATTGCAGCGACGGGGTTTACAGCAGTATCAGTGACTAGCAGACGACTATTGGGAGCAATGTTGCACCTTATCTGGATACCAGTCATTTTTGGCTTGCCTCGTTGGGGCCGAATCAGTCGCAGTTAAACTCACAGGAAGACTATTTCACGACTGGCCCAGGTGGGTATTCGATATTTTCCTGGCAATATGCCACTACCGCCTGCCAAATATCCTATAACTCGGCGCAGACAGAAGCGTCTAACGCGAGTCCGCAGATTCCTCAGTTTGACAAATGGACCAATACAAATCCTGCACTTGTGTGTTGACCGTCAACGGAAACTATGGATACTCTTTTGAGAGGTGAAGGACAATGAAACTATTTACAAAATTGGCAGTTGGTATCGGACTAGTACTTGCATCGGCGACTGGAGTGGAAATGGGCATAAGTGGTGCGGCCCATGCGGGAGTTTCTCATAGGTCAGGAACACCACTAACATCTCCAGCGCAGAAGTCACCCCCACCTGCTTCTTCGTCTGTGCCACCATCTGGCACCGTTGCTAATACGGCGTCACAGGCATTTGGGCTTTCATTGGGATACTTCTTTGGCCACGGGGGTACACTCGCGGTGCACAAGGTCAGCGAAATTCGTTACGTCGAGACTACAGTGTCGACAGCTATGCGTATCGTCCGTCCAAACGGTAACCCCAGCAGTTACGAGAACACAAGTCCCGCTTGGTTGATTGTAGCGAACGGAGCCTTTCAACCGGGATCAATCGGTTGTCAGTGTACCCCCCCGACTTACAAAGAAATGGCAATGATCGTTGTCAAAGGGCAACCGGGAGTAGTTTCTGGTTACTCCAATTCATTCAACCTGAGCAGGTTGGCATCCTTGGTGTCTTTGCCGTCCTCCCAGTGGCCACAGTACCAGTGACATCGGGAGTTCAGCTGATTCGGCAGATCGAGATCAGCGAACGTGGGCGCACCCGCGGGTAGGCCCAATTACCTCACGGTGTCCGGAGGCACCGATATTCGGGGTCGGGAGTGGCCGGCCCGCCGATCCCAGTCCCGGGGCGAGCCGCTTCTACTCGCTCCCAGTTGACCTCGACCTAACGATTGAACGCTGCCAACGGCTCATCCAGTGACCCGCCCAAGGGGGTCAGCTCGTACAGCGTTGCCGTCTTGATGCGCTCCGTGCCGAGGCGCCCGACGATCAGTCCGTCGCGCTCTGTCTTCTGCGGCGCCTCGGTCAACACGTTGTGGGCGATACCGTCGAGGGCGTCGTGCAGGTCCTGGTAGCGGCATCCGCCATCGGTAAGTTCACCGAGTACGGCCAATGTCGGGCGCCCCGCGAGCAGATGGACGAGACCGTCTGCGTGTCGCAGGTTGTTGGTCATGTTGTCACCGGCGTCCGAATCACATCGAGCGGACGCTAAGCGGCAACCGAGTGAAGGTGTGTGTTCGATGCCCGGGTTTGCGACCCGATATCAGTGCCCCTCCACACCGGCCTACTTCAGGGGTGCGTTTTCGAAGCGTTGGCGGACGGCATCGACGCTCATGTCGACAGCACCGGCGATCGTCTGCCAGTCGGACCCTAGCTCCCGCAAGCGGTTGATCCACCCAGCCAACTCGCCTTCGACCCGGTTGGCGCTGCGAACGAGTGCCGGAAGCAGCGCCAGGATGTCTTCGCTGGAACGGTCGTAGTACTGGGACCGTCGTCGGGAGGACTCCTCCGGGATGGACTCGGCGATGGCATCGATAATCGTCGCGGACAATTCAATGCACTCGTTGCAGATGTACACACCGGGACCGGCGACGAGCCTCTGTACTGCGCTGTCAGGCTTGCCACAGAACGAGCACGACGCGATCACGTCGGTGGTGGGGGTAGGAGTGGATGGCACGGGGTTCTCCTGTTGTTGGCGGAGGCTCCGTAGGGCGGTCGCGTAGGGTTCGCCAGTCTGAGCAGCACGCGACCTGACCCGACGCTTGAGATGCTTCTTCGTCGTCATCCGGTCTCGCACACTCCGATCGGTGTCCCCAGCTACACCCTCGGAACGGGTGATGGATAACGACCCGAGGACATGATCCCCTTTCCCTCCAGATGCCAGCTTGCTGGGACAGCCGACGGAGGGCGGCGCGGAACTCGCCACTCGCCATCGTAGCCGATCAGGCCGAGCCGAGTCAAGCAGCGCGGCGAGGACTCCACCACGCTTACGACACACACGCCCGCCTGCCACCTCGATCCCGGCCGGCGTCGACGATCCCGCAGGACGCTCGGCTCAGCCAGCTACGAGCCCCTTCACGCATTCCCGTAGTTCAGACAAGTTTGGATAAGACATCGTCTTCTGCACCAAAGTATTCGTATGTGAAACCTGTGCCTTAGTGATGTCCGAATTCTAAAACGATAGAACCGTCATGACTCCGTTCGCGGGTGTTCTTGACTTGAGGTATTGGACAGGCCACAAGGCGCTTTCCCTCCGAACCCACGTCGCCTGAATTGCCGATTCAAAAGGATCGGAATTCGACGGTTTCGTTGGGAATCCCAGTTGACGCGCTTGGTTCCACGCTCGAACTCAAATGAAACGCCACTTGACATGATCCTGGAGGAGCGTCGAGGTTACCTTTGTTGACCCCCAACCGGTTGGGATTTGGGCCAAGACTTGTCGCGACAATGAGGATAGTGTTGTAGATAGTCACTCTCGTAATGAGGAGTTCACATCATGTCTCAATCAACCATTGCTGTTGTGGGATCCGGTACCATGGGCGGAGGCATCGCCCATCAAATGGCACTCTCCGGTTTTAACGTTAAACTGGCCGACGTAAACGAATCAGCTTTAGAAGAGGCCGTCAAACGCATGACCTCTTGGATGGCGCTTAACGTCAGAAAAGGCGCGATGACCCAGCTGGAAGCAGACGATACCTTGGGCCGGGTAAAGATTACGACGAACCTGAAGGATCTGTCCGATTGTTCGTTTGCGTTAGAGGCGGTCTTTGAAAATCTTGAAGTAAAAGAAGGCATCTTTTCCCAGCTTGATAAAATCCTCCCTCCCGATGCGATCATTGCAACAAATACCTCCTCGATGTCGATCACAGCCCTGGCTGAATACACCGGGCGTCAGAAGAAGGTTGTCGGAATGCACTTCTTCAACCCTCCGCAGATAATGAAACTGGTAGAGGTTGTCCGGGGATTCAAGACCGATGACGACACGATAAAACAGACGATGGAGCTTTCACGCGCGCTCGGAAAAGAGCCGATCGAAATCAAGCGGGACACTCCGGGATTTATAGTCAACAGACTCCTCATTCCGCAGCTTCTGGAAGCTGTCCGACTCGTCGAAGAAGGTGTTGCCACCCCCGAAGACGTGGACAAGGCGATCAGGCTGGGTCTTAACAGCCCTATGGGACCATTCGAGTTGCAGGACTACACCGGCGTGGACATTGGCCTGAACGTGGTCGACCATTTCTATGAAGAGTTCCGCAACGACAGGTGGGCTGCACCCCTATCCCTGCGAGCCCTGGTGAGAGCTGGACGCCTTGGCAGAAAAACAGGGGCAGGCTGGTACGACTACCCGCCAAAGGACAAATAGTCCTGGAAATAACGAACGAATTGGAGACTTCTCCCAACACGTTGGAGTATCAGTACACAATCGAACCCTTCATCCCATAGCCCACGGTTTGGACTTTTAAAGATACCCAGATAAAAGGGACGCTATTCTTTGCTCGTCGCGATGAACAGGTCACCTTCTGGTTGCAGCAAGAGGAGACATTGGGAGCCGTCCCAACGAATCATTGCCGTTTTACACACCGGGACCTCGGCCAGGCGTCACTGCGTAAATCCGCCTGACCAGAGAACAAAGTGGTTTCCACCTTAAGATAGCCAGATGATAGGCTACAGCCATGCGAACCTCACCTCTAATTGGGAAAAAGACGTGGTTCGGCCCGCGAAAAGTCGGCTGGGGTCTCAGCCCCCGCTCCACTGCTGGATGGATTTCCACATTCATTACGATCGGTGCATCAATATTTACAGCCAGGATGTGGCCAAATCGACCGCTCATCAGGTTACTGCCAGTTGCGACCTACATGATAGTTTCATTATTAAAGGGGACATCGCCAGGCGGACCCAGAGCAAGACGCAAACTGGCCAGCCAAACCGCCTAACTTGGAAATGGCGACGGAATTCAAACTCACACCGCCAGCCACTAAGACTAGCCCTAACGTGACTCGCCCAAAAGGCGGCAACGAGGATCGTCCTTAAACTCTTTGATGCGCCCGTGCCCTACAAACATCCCTCCCACTCACCGATCCCCAAGGTATCCGTTAATCATGCGGTTTCAAATTGTCTGCCCCAGGTAGGAGGATAGTGGTCAAGATCCTGCGCTTTCTTTCCGGATTCTCCTGTTTCTCAAGGGCGATCCTCACAACCTCTGAGATGTCACGGAGAAACTCCATGTATTCTGGATCACTCAACCACAACGCTGCAACTCGATATCCCGCACCGTCCCGCACTGGATCCGCGTCTGGCCGCGACATATAGCGGTCAAAGTCTGTGAATACGCCGGCTAGGAAAGCCAGGAAGGCCTGTCTTTGGTCGTCCGGAGCCATATTTCTGATCTCCTTGGGATCAATTTGCGTGGCAGCTAGTCTCAGACTGTATATCCGCTCCCTCACTCCCCGCACCCGCCGTTCGGTTACGACCTTAAGCACCCCGGCATCGACCAACTTGGCCACATGTCGGTAAAGACTTGCTGGAGGCACATCAGATAGTTCCATCTGAAGAGCTGTTGAACTAAGCGTGCGATCACCCAAAAAAGACTGAATTATTCGAAACCGAATTGGGTGAAGCAGCAAATCAGCACTAGTCATAATCAACAGAATACAGTAGATTATCAGTTATGATAATGTTCTCATTAATGAGAAGGTAGGCAGGAGGGTTTGCATTGGCAGAACTGTCCATCGAAGCCGACGAGCTGATCGTCCATCTCAGCCCTTTGGAGAAAGCGGAAGCAGTTCATGCTGATCTCCGATTCCCAACCACCTCGATCACTGATGTCACGGTACTCGACAACGCCATACAGTCGGTACATGGCCTGCGAGCACCCGGTGCGGGAATTCCCGGCTATCTCGCAGTGGGAACTTTCAGAGGTCCCACCTCAAAGATGTTCGCCGCCATTCACCGCAGCGCGCCAAGAGGCGTCAAGATTGACCTTGAAGGAGAGAGCTACGATACTCTGGTAATAGGCTGCGAAGATCCGGAAGCCACCGCACAGATGATCCGCAGACCGAGTTGAAATCCAATTTGGCGGCACTCCTTCCCGTCTTCTTGCTGTTTGGAGCCTTTTTAGTCTTTTGCCTCGTGGATATCTTTCGGATTAGAGACGTGCGCTACCTACCACGTTGGGCATGGGCATTCATCTGTGTCGCATCCGTTCCACTTGGAGGAATCATCTACCTTTTGATCGGTAGAGTCCCATGAATGCAATCTCCACAACAAACCTCGGCAAAAGATACAGATCCCAGTACGCCCTAAAAGGGATCGACCTTGAAATCCCCCGAGGGAGCATTTATGGGCTACTCGGCCCGAACGGCGCCGGAAAGACGACTGCGCTGGAAATAATCGCCGGTTTGCGCCACCCGAGTTTTGGGCAGGTGCAAATTCAGGGCCGAGCCGGTTACACGGCATATTGTCCCGATGTCGCTGAGTTTGAACCCTGGCTTAGTCCAGCAGAGGTTCTTGAAGTCTCGGCTGGTCTGCTTGGACGCCCAAAGCCCATGGACAAAATAAATGACATGCTGGCAATGGTTGGCCTCAAGGACACTGAAGCGAGGCATGTAAGTGGCTTCTCCAGGGGAATGCTTGCCAGGCTCGGATTAGGTGCAGCACTTATCTGCGACCCCGAAATCCTGCTTCTTGACGAACCCGTTGCCGCCCTCGATCCGCTCGGACAACACGAGATCATGGATCTTCTGACCAATTTGAGAAGTTCAGTCACCATAGTAATTTCCAGCCATGATCTGACAGAAATAGAACAAAGATGCGACACCGTGGGAGTCCTCAATGCTGGGGAACTTATCCATCAAGGTCCCCTTTCACAACTGCTCAAATCCCATGCCCAACATATTTGGTACCTGGAAGTCCGTCCACCGGCCACAGAATTGGTCGCCAGACTCGCTACGGTGCCGTGGGCATCTGCAGTGAGCGAGGTATCGCCCGGAGTCGTTGAAATTCACTATCTCAACTCAGAGGAAGCCGAGAGAAAGTTGCCCGTGCTTCTGGCCAACTCTGGGTCACAGCTCATCTCACTTACACAAGCCAAGCCCACTCTTGAAGAGGTCTTCCTCTCCATTACGAAAAACAACATCGAATCAGCCGAACAAGGTGAAGCCTAATGGGGATGTGGCGCCTTGAAATCTTGAGAATTTGGAGAACACGACGCATTATTGCGCTCACGGCCGTATTTTTGATTATTGGCATCGGAGATCCGCTACTCGTCCACTTTCTTTCGAAACTGATCGCCAACAGCAGCAAAAACGGCGTCATAGTTGTCGCGCCTACCCCCACACCGGCATCCTCGATTGCATCATTCGGGAGCAGCGTTGCCCAGCTCGGAACCCTAGTGACCGTGGTTGTCGGGGCCGCAACCTTAGCAATCGACTCCCGACCGGCCCTAGCGGCATTTTATCGTACCCGCATCCGACACCCGAGAGACCTGATTCTGCCTCGCTTTGTGGCAGTCCTCGTGTTCACTTGTCTCGCACTTGTCATCGGAATAATCGCCGCCTGGTATGAGACATCAATTCTCATCGGCCCTGTTAGCGCCGCTGATTTAGCAGTCGGATTCGGATTCGAGGCTCTTTGGGTGCTTTTCTCCATTGCATTGGTAGCGGCCTGGTCGAGCATGCTCAAGAGCGTTCTCGCAGTTGCTGCATGGAGCGTCGCTACACTGCTTGCCCTCAGCCTCATTGGCACAATTCATGTTCTTTCAGCGTGGTCACCAACCGCCCTGTCCTCAAGCATCGGACCCATTGTGGGAGGAACATCGCCAAACAACTTCACCGGGGTTAGCATCGTGTCCACAATCGGCGCAATCGCGCTCCTTGGATTTGCTATTTTTCGAATCGGACGCCGCGAACAATAGCTGGAGCGCACCCAGGCCAACCTCGCCACCCTGTACTGAAGAGCGACCGATGACGCGACTCCAGAGCACGGCTCGAAGGAGTCATAGATTCGACTCGAACACAAAGAAGCCTGGGCATGGATTGGATACGAACACCTGCCTCTTTTTAGAGTCTCTAGGACCCGGGATGCGATCCAGCGTAACGCCTGGGCGTGAAGACAGACTTGAGCTGGGAATTTGCCCTCGTAGACGACCTGCTAAAGCGAGTTTAGAAAGTTGGGGTTACCCTGGATAGCAGTCCGCTGCATGTAGTGCTTCATGGCTCTCAAACCGCCAAGCTCTTCTCCGCCACCGGCACGTCCAGGTCCCCCGTGCAACATTTGGGGCATCGCTATCCCGTGCCCGGTCGATTCAGCGGCGCTCGAGCTATCGACAACCAGCAATCTCCCATGCCAGGGAGCAAGACCTGAGATAAGAACCTTTGCCAGAGCGGTGTCGGTGGTGACTATGGACCCAACCAGACTTCCCTCACCCATGGCGGCGGCTTGAATTACTTCCCCAAAGGTCTGGTAGGGCACCAAGGTCAGCACAGGTCCGAAGGCTTCCACGGAGTGAACCTGATGCGCAAAGATGTCGTCCGAACGTAGAAGCATCGGCGATAGGAAAGCACCAGCCTCGGCATCAGCCGACACCACCTTTACCTTGTTGGGGTCGCCAAATACGATCCTGGTAGCTTCAAGGAGCTTCTGCACATTCTTACGAACCTCTTCGCGCTGACCATAACTTGCTACCGGACCCATTTGAACTGACTCATCGGTGGGATTGCCAACCACTATTTCCCCTAGTCTGGCAGAAACCGCGTCGGCCACCTCGTCGATAATTGAAACCGGCACAAAAGCTCGGCGAATTGCGGTGCACTTTTGACCAGCCTTTATAACCATCTCATTAACAAGCTGGTCAACAAAGATGGTGAACTCATCGTCCTCTGGGACGATATCTGTACCAAGTATCGAACAGTTGAGCGAGTCCGCCTCGGCATTGAACGCGACAGAGCGGCCGATGACCACTTCGTGGCTGCGCAATGTCTGGGCAGTGCTGGCCGAACCGGTAAACGAAACGGTGTCCTGACTGGTCAGGTTCTCAATCAACCCATTTGGAGAGGCGCAAAGCAAGGAGATCGCCCCTTCGGGAAGCAGTCCGGAATCAGAAATCCTTCGTACTACAGCTTCGGTCAGGTATGCAGTCTGGCTGGCGGGCTTCACAACTGATGGCATTCCTGCCAAAAATGCAGGAGCAAACTTCTCTAGCATTCCCCAAACGGGGAAGTTAAAGGCGTTGATCTGAACCGCGACTCCAAGCTTTGAACTGTAGATGTGCCTACCTCCAAAAGTTCCACCTTTGCCCAGAGGTTCAATATCACCATCGAACAGAGTTGTTCTGTCCCCGAGCTCACGCCCCGCCTTGCTTGCATAGACCGCGATGGTTCCAATGCCACCGTCAACATCAACCGAAGTGTCGCGCCTTGTAGCACCGGTCTTGGCTGATATCGCGACAAACTCATCCAAATGGCTGAAGAGATACTTTCCCAAATCCTTTAGAATCGCCGCCCGTTGCGTAAACGTCAGCTTCCGCAACTCGGGACCACCGATCTTTCTGGCAAACTGCAGCATCCCGGCAACATCAGGCCCTTGGCGAGGAATACGGGCAATTTCCTCTCCTGTGGACGCATCAAGCAGTGGCGAAGTTTCACCTTCACTCGATTGCCAACGACCTTGACTGTAACTCTGAAGAACTGGCGTCATTTGACTCTCCACTTAGTTTGCAAACAATCTTGAAGACTTGCTGTTTCCAACGAATTTGAGGATTCGAACATTTAGGTGATTCGACTTTTTATTGTAGCTGCCATGCTGGCACTGGAGATATCGCCGAGAAGCCCAGAGTCAGCTCAGACCTTCATCCTCCACCAACTTCAGTTGCCACGGCACGCTGCGTCGCCGACTGGCCGCAAGATTGTCATTCGTCCGCCCCAGAATGGATATATTTTCCCGCACTTCATTCAGTCCCCAAATGCTGAGTCTCCTCGGCCTTTTCTGTCGTAGCTTGACCCGGCCAACCGGTGGCATACTGAGGACGCATCCCACATGTTGCCTGGGCTATCGCGGTCGACTTCGGATCCTTCGCAAAGCAGTGCCATTACTTCTCCCCGACGCTCTTTCAACCGGCGTTGGAATAAGCCGTCAATCTGCTTAGGTGGTTAGCCGTTTGAAATCGGGACTATCGTTCCCAGTCGATAGCTGGGGAGCAAAACATGGTCTGTATCACTATGGCAGCCACAGCCCAACCAGGAATCAGGGGAATGAAACGTCTCCATGCCAGTTATAGGTCTCATTGCTCCATAGCATGCACGCCCAGGGACCCGGGAAGCTGACCTCCCAGGTCCGGCAGGCGGCCCTAAAATAACGTCAACACCCTCGACATGTGGAAGAGAAGCTGGTGCGCATGTGTTGACAAGACTAATTAAAAACTTCGCAATGGCCATTCCTCTGCTAGTCCTAGCAAGCTGCGGCACAAACTTCACTCATTCACCGACCACAAGTTCCACCCTGATAAGTCGGCCACAGCCGTCAGCTCGGCCCACAACAACCACAACAACCTATCCCGCCAGACCACCACACCCCCATGTCTTTGTGATCGTTATGGAGAACCTGGGCTACAGAGCCGCCATGTCAACCCCACATCTTGCCAGTCTCGCGCACTTCTGGGCATATGCGACCAACTACTACGCCACAACCCATCCGTCACTTCCCAACTACCTCTCTTTGATCGGCGGATCGACATACGGAATCTCGTCGGGCTGCACCTCGTGCTTCGTAAACGCGGCGAATCTTCCATCAGAACTCAGCCAAAAAGGAATCACCTGGACCGCATATATGGAGTCGATCCCACGCGACTGTTACCTGTCGCCCTACGCCCCCGGCGGCCTATATGCCGGCAAACACGATCCTTTCATATATTTTAAAAACATAAGGTCGTCCACCCCGCTCTGCTCGAACATCCAGCCTCTCAGCCAGTTGACTTCCAAACTCGGATCTTCTCAGGCTCACCTAGCAAGCTTTATCTGGATAACACCCAACATCTGTAATGACGGACATAACTGTTCCCCCAACACCGCTGGAGCATGGCTGGACAAAATGGTGAGTCAAATCGTCTCTTCCAACCAATGGAAGGACAACGGAGCTCTGTACGTGACCTGGGATGAAGGCAATGGGGGCGACTACCGTGGCATTTCTGCAAATGGCAACATAATCTCATCCGGAGGAGGTGGTCATGTTCTCACGCTCGTGATTGAACCCGGTCTGGCCGCCGGAACCGAAATAACACAACCGATGGACCACTATGCGCTGTTGAAGACTATTGAAACGAACTTTGGCTTGGGTCAGTTGGGGCTGAGCGCCAACCCGAAGCTACCGGTATTGCCATAATTGCCCTGCGTAATCGTGCCCACGTCCAATTATTTCAGTCGCAAGACTTTCTCACGTCGGGTGGGCAGGCTCTTCCCGGCTGGTCATGGAATTCTCAAATCATGTACTTCACGTGCGCGTTCCAAATCCTCGGTATTGCTCGACTGCTCATCGAGGGGTGACACCATCGCCCAGTGCTTGCCCACTGGACAGTGCTGATAACGCTTCGAGCCAAAACGTATGGCTTTAGCTGAGGCCATAGGAACCCAAATGGTGGTGAAAAAATGACCAGAGCTGCACTGAACGGGCCGATCAAAAGATTCGAACATGGCATTATTATACGTCTCCCTTGCATAGATGCATAGGCATCCGACAAATCTGGAATGCACTTGTAGACGCTTAGGGCAGCTCACTCCAATTCTGGTCGATCCTTCTCTTCAATCAACCACTTTTGCGCGTGTGCTGATGCCCATTCTCGCGAGATGCGTCCTGTGAATATCGATTTCAATGCATCTTTGTGCATCAGGGCCTGCACCACATGACCGGCAACTGCCACCATGATCGCAAAGGCCAGCAGATCGTGGACAAACGTGGCTCCGGTTCTCCAACCCAGTGGAAATAGGTTGAACCACCGAAGAATCAGGCCGGTTCCAAGCATCACAACAATTGAGGAGCCTATGAACAAAGCGTTCAACTTTTGGCCCGGATTGAATTTACCCATTTCGATCATCGAGACCCGACCAAACGATCGCAACCATCTCAGTTCCCCTTTGGACCACAGATTGAATCTTCGAACATCAGCTCGGAAACCCGAGCCCCACGATCCTGCAAGTGAGACCAAGAGAGGAACCGGAAGGAAGATCCCTGTCCAAGTGTGGATCTCCTCGATCAAAAGGCGTCGGCCGACCAGTGCCTCCACTTGGGCAAAATAGAGCGGTAAAGCCGTCAACATCAGAATGGCAAAAAGAAGGGCGTTCATCCAGTGGGCAAAGCGCTCCACTCGGTCAAAACGAACCAACCACGGGTCTAGCCTGCTTGTGTTCATTTCAGGAAATTGGCGCATCCTGACGGCCATTAACGTTCCCTACCCATGCGTCCACCGGATATCCGTTCTGTTCCCAGAAACCCGGTGTCGCATTCTCGACCAGGCGCACAGATGAAAGCCACTTCAGTGATTTATAGCCGTACATCGGAGCTACGTACAGTCTTACCGGACCGCCGTGCGGAGTTGATATCGATTCACCCAGCATCCGGTACGCCACAATCACGTCGGGTCTGGAAGCTTGGCTGAGAGTCAAGCTCTCCGTATCCACGCCGTCGTAGGAATCAAACTCAACCGCGGCCGCACCACCTTTGACACCAGCGGCATCCAGTATGTCCTTGAGTCTCACTCCTTCCCAGTGAACCTGTGGCACCCGCCATCCAGTAACGCATTGAAAGTCCTTGACCAGCTTCACGCTTGGCATAGCCGCCAGCTGGTCCAATGTAAGTGTCATTGGTCTATTCACCAAACCTGAGACCGATAAGCGGTAGTCAGCAGGCAAGATTGCGGGGAATGAGCCAGTGACCGTGTAGATCCGAAACCGGTTGCCACCAGGTAATAAGCCACCCAGGCCGGTACCAATGGCGGCACCTAGAGCACCCTGAAGCTTCGTACCAAAAATGACCCCCATGGCTCCAAGACCGGCCATTGCCAGAAACACCCGTCTCCCGACCGGAACGGCCTGACCAGTTGACTCCCCCTCTGACGCCATATCTCGAACATACCAGCTGGAGAATTTTAGTACCTGTCAACTTTTACCTTCATTTGCTAGGCTGGACTTATGACTGGTCCAACAACACCAGAGGATCTTTCGGCCTTCCACGACGACCGATACCCTAGTTCTCGTCCAGCTTTTGAGCTCTTCCAGTCGAGGCGAACCACGGTCGGAAACATCACAGTCAGGAGGGCTCTGCCCAAAAGACAAAGGCGCACCATCGGCGCATGGTGTTTCGCAGATCATTTTGGGCCTGAACTGCTCAGCGACAAACAAGGCATGGATGTCGGTCCGCACCCTCACATCGGCCTCCAGACCGCCACCTGGCTGCTCGAAGGGGAGCTAGTTCACAGGGACAGTCTCGGATCCGAGCAAATGATCAGGCCTGGAGAACTCAACTTGATGACCGCCGGAAAGGGTGTGAGCCACTCGGAAGAGTCACCCGGGAAACGTTCGTCAATTCACGGAATCCAGCTTTGGATAGCACAACCGAACGAAACCCGCAACGGCGAACCGGCTTTCGAACACCATAATTCATTGCCAGAAGCAAACATCGACAATGCGACGGCAACCGTCCTGGTTGGAAGCTTTGGCGGAGCAACGTCAAGCGCGAGGAGTGATACCCCAATCGTTGGGGTCCAGGTAACTATCGGCATTGGTTCGACAATCCTGGAACTGCGAAAAGACTTTGAATACGGACTGATTGTCCTCGAAGGCATAGTCACCCACCAGAATCTTGCGGTCACACCTGGAAATCTCGCTTACTTCCCGATGGGTAGGAACGAGATAATGCTTACCTCGCAAGAGCCGTCTATCCTAATGCTGCTCGGTGGCAAACCCTTTTCGGAATCGTTGCTCATGTGGTGGAATTTTGTTGCACGTACCCATGGAGAGCTTGACGAGGCCCGCCAAGACTGGAACTCCCATTCGCAACGCTTTGGCATAGTGAACTCAAAGCTTGACTCGATCCCCGCGCCAACGCTGCAGCTGTGACAAGTCAGGTTGGCCTCTGGACCACCCACCCACAAAACAGCAGGCTTACCAATATTGGCGATAGTATATTGTTAGCAAGAATTGAATGACCAGCGGATGGCAATTCTTTCCCGGCAGCGAGACCGTCACACTCGACTATCTCATCAGCATGCTTGACTCTGCAATCCGAAACCACTACTAGCAAAGTGTCTTATTCAAGTGTCAGAAAGTGAAAAGATAGATAAGCCCGCCAACGAAGCGATTATTGGAGAAGTTGAACAAGATGTCTCAGTGTTCGCTTCTTTCAAAGTTTTTGGTTTCGGAAGAATCTGGGCAAGCATTCTGTGCGGAAATTCCGGCCGTTTCAGCCTCCTGGTTGTCGCAGGTTGGGAAGCCTACAAGATCAGCCACTCCGCCTTCTGGTCTAGTATCATCGCGTTCTGCATCCTGAGTCCGGTCGCCGTCATCGGCCCGATAGCCGGTGCTGCTGCGGATCGAATCAACAAAGCCACTCAGATGGCGATAGGGCAAGCCTTTGCCATGACATCCGCTCTATTGGCCGTCGTGGCGCTCTCCATTGGACATCTAAGTCTCCCTCTACTCGTGATCACAACAGCTGGAGTCGGAACCGGAAACGCGATTCAGAACCCCGCCTGGTCCTCATTGACGCCGGCAGTGATAGGCGTCAGACGCATGGTCAACGGAGGTGCCTTGATCAGAATTGCACAGCAAGGATCTGAATTTCTCGGCCCGGCGATTGCTACTCCACTTCTTGTCAAGTTCGGTCCAGCGACCGTGTATCTGCTTTGCACCGTGTGCTACGCGATCGCGACATCGCTGTCGATCAGCCTTCGCAACCACGTTCCACATTCACCTTCACTAGGGCGTGGAATTTACCACCCTCTCAAAGAGGCGCTTGTCTACGTTTCGACGAAGCAGCGCATGGTGGGGGGATTATTGATCCTTGTAGGTCTGCACTGTGGCTTGACCATGGCCTACACTGGACTTCTACCGAAGTTCGCCCAGACCAACCTCGGCGGAGCAAGTGGAATATACGGAGAGCTGATGACCGCCGTCGGGATTGGAGCAATCTTTGGTGCATTCTTCGTAATCATAGGTGCGAGATGGCTTGACCTCAAGTTCATGCTCGTCCTAACTGGGGTTGTCAGTGGACTTTCGCTGGTCTTGCTAGGTATTTCAAAGGACGTCATCCTCGCCTTGCTTGGAACCACCCTCATTGGTGCAAGCCAATCCGCCTTCATGGCATTGTACCTGGCTCTCCTGCAGGGATCAACCGCCAGCGAGGTTCGTGGTAGAGTCGCGGCGTTTTCCAACATCCTCGTTGGATCGACGATGTCAACTTTTGCAATTATTTGGGGCGCGCTTACCAATACCTTTCCGGTGGTATGGGTGCTTGCCCTACCCGGAGTCATTTTCGTAATTTGCCTTGGAGTAATGATGCTGGTGGCCCCATGGCTCAAACCGCCAGGGATGGCGCGCGTTCAGCTACTCTCACCTTCGAACATTTAGCCTTGGTCCCCTCCTGAAGACAGATTCAAGAACTCACCTGGGTCAGCGACTCATGCAACTATTCCAAGGTATGGTGGGCATTTCCCAGGACCGCTGCGCACAATTGAGTGCCGGGTTCCCCCCTTTTGGCGACCGCAATCCCACGGCACAACAGTTCCACGCTGCGTCGAAGTTGGCGTTGACTGGATAGCCAATTGTAACGGGCGAAAATCCAAGCCGGCCTTCGGGCGCCAGTCGCTGCCCACTTTGACCATGGAACTCCCAAAGACCTGGTTATTGCCCAAAATAGGCCGGTAAGCTCCTGAATTTATCCGTAAGGGGGATACTTTCGGTCGTCTATGACAATGCGGTCGTAGTCCTGCACAAGCGTATTTGCACGCAGTCCAAGCCCATATCCCTGGCCCGGATCCCCCGATAAACAGTATCGGTTGGCGCACGAACTAATGGGCCGCGGGACCAAGTTCGCGTGGCATCTGCCCGGAAAATAGTTGGCAACCCTGGCCGAGGTCGAGGCCTCGGCCTTCGCCAAACCTCATGTACATCTGAACCGGATCCACCCAACCCAGGAACATTGACTTCGTCCAATTTCGGTTGAAGGACTGCGTACATCCAAAAAGCTCAACCAGCCGTGTATCTCTATGCAAAGAACACGATTGTCGTTACCTGAAGTTAATCAGCTGCGGGAACCAGCCGACAGTTGGCTTCCGCAGCTCATTAATAGCCAGCTCACGTCCAGCGCGAACTGGCAAATCTAACTCAGTTCACCTAACTTGCGGGTGGCAGGTAGTTCAAAGAGTAGGCCGAAGATAGCACCGCTGACGATACCGGCTTTGAAAGCAGATGGAAGCTTTCAAGCGCTGCCAGTCCGTTAGTCCACTGGCTGTCCGTCATTTGTGCATCCTTTACCCACTTATAGCTTGTAAGAGCACTTTGCAGGAGCGAAGGGCTCAACTTGGGGAACGTGGGCTGCAGAGCAGTTGTCGCACCACTTGGGTTAGTGATCAGGTAGTTGTCAGCCTCGGATATAGCGTTGCAAACGCCTTTCACGATCGTGGGGTTGGAAGCCATGTAGGATTTCGCCCCCAGGATTCCTTCCCAAGGCACTGCGGCAAGCTCAGATATCTCAGTAGTATCGAAGACGACCTTACCCGCCCCCACCTGCTCTGCGGAAGCCGGAATTGGCTGAGTATCGAAGATGGCCTGAACCTCGTTGTGCTGAAGAGCTGTAACCAGAGCAGCGGAACTGCTTACCGCAAATATAGTCAGTGCATTCTTCGGCATTCCAAAGTGCTGGAGCAGACCGGTAAGCATGATTCCCGGAGCCGCAGAAGCTCCACCGACAACGGCAACTTTGTCGCCCTTGAGTGCCCCCAACACTTGCTGTGGCGTGCTGGAAGAAGTGAGCTTGTCGGAAGACGCAATCTGGTTGGTAACCGCCATGGCCCATTCTGGGCCGTTGTACTCCATGCAAGCCATCTGAAGGGGAATGCCCTTAGACACGGCTGTTAGCAAAGAGACCGAGTTGACAGAGGTGAACTGAACACTGTTTGAAACAAGCGCTGAGTTCACAATCACGTCACCCGCCAATACGACGATCTTGACGTTCAAACCTTGCTTCTTGAAATACCCTTCCTGCTGAGCGAGATAGACCGGGGACTGAACCGGCTCGGCGACTGGCAACGCAATCGTTATATTTGTAAGTGGAGCTGGAGCAGCTGTCGTAGTTGTTGATGCGGACGCCGCTGACGTAGCCGTCGAAGAGGTGCTAGAACTAGAACCACACGCAGCGAGCACGGTACCCGACAACAAAAGGGTAGCCAGTACAGCCTTTTTTCTCGAAATCATGTATTTCCCCCCTGGTTGAATTAATGCAAATCAGCCTTGCTGCTCATGAAATTGCATTTCGCTTTTATACCACAGTGCAACAGGTTAAAATGCTGCATTGCGAGGAATAATCTGATTCATCACAAATAATTTTCGACCCCGGCACGAAAAACGCCAACGGAAAGAAGTTCCACCGTAACGCGTTTCTCCGTACGAGAACAGATTCTCAGTGACTAACAAACTTGTAATTCAGGTCACCTGAGAAAAATGTGCCAAAGAACCAACCGAGCAAAGTCGAAACAAGATACGTTGGTGATAGGGTATGACAAGTTTCACACCGAGGTATTTGATTGATTGAGTAGGAGGCTATCCTTTGCTGGAATTTCGAAACGTAACCAAACGCTTCGAGACACCGGGGGGCCAGGAAGTAACCGTTCTCCAAGATGTGTCGTTCACCGTTGACGACGACGAATTTTGTGTGGTAGTGGGGCCCAGCGGGTGTGGGAAAAGTACACTCTTGAATCTCGCATTGGGACTCGTACCAGTCTCTGAAGGCGAAATAATACACGACGGCAAGAGGGTCGAATCCATCGTGTCAAGCGATGTTGGTTACATCACTCAGGACGCCAACCTGCTTCCATGGTCAACCGTCCTGGAGAACATCATGTCACCACTTGAGATTCGCGGTGTTCCAAAGACTGAACGTCGGGCGACAGCAAGAGAATGGGCAGAGGCCGTCGGTCTTGGCAAGTTTGTCGATTACTACCCTGGACAGCTTTCTGGAGGTATGCAGAAGCGCTGTTCGATCGCCAGGACCATGGTCTACGATCCTGCAATGATTTATATGGATGAGCCATTCGGACCTCTCGATGCCATCACGAGAACCATCCTGCAGGAGACCTTGTTGAACTTATGGCAAACGAGACGAAAGACCATCCTGTTCATCACTCACGACTTGGTCGAGGCAATTGCCCTTGGTGACACTGTGGTTGTAATCAACGGCCAGCCAGGAACTGTAAAAGCGAAAATTCCTATTCCACTATCAAGGCCAAGGGAAATTCGCCACCTTGCTGCGTCAACTGAGTTTGTTGACCTCCACACCAGGATTTGGTCATATTTGGAACCTGGCGTTGAAAGCAATGCCGGGGAATTGGTATAGCTTGTGAAACATGTACCTAATCGCTGGTTGTGTTTCCACTGCTGCATGGCTAACATTAGATTTTTGAGAGATAATTTTCAGGTGAGGAGCACCTAAATTATTTAAGGGGACGTCATCGTCAAAAAAAGTCTCTGTCGGGACGGACCCAAAACCAAGTAAGGCATGGAAGTCCGGGGGGAACAAAATGAGTACTCGTGTAGAGCCAAGGTCTACCACT
The DNA here is from genome assembly GCA_021777475.1 of Actinomycetes bacterium. Taxonomy (GTDB): domain Bacteria; phylum Actinomycetota; class Acidimicrobiia; order Acidimicrobiales; family Acidimicrobiaceae; genus SCQM01. Next base: position 75,388 of record JAJYDM010000002.1, read on the forward strand.
GTGGCACTTGATGGAGAGATCGTGACTCCAAAGAGCGCGAGCAAGGCAAGCCGCGACCGAAGCTGGAGACTTAAGGTCTCGATCGGCCAAGTCGTGGCCATCCTGCTGATACTTGGAGTTTGGCAGGCCATAAGCGGTAATGTGATACCCGACTACCTGATCAGCTCGCCCACTGGGGTGGCCAGCGATACTTTCCACCTGATTCAGACTCGGACAATGTGGAAGGACATCCTCACAACCTCACAGGAACTGGTTCTCGGGTACGCGATAGGGGTGGTGTTTGGAGTCCTCGTAGGAATTCTTATGGGATCGGTAAAGTTCCTCTCAGGCGTGTTCGAGCCGATAATAGCCGGAATTAATGGCATACCAAAGATTGCGTTGGCCCCTCTCTTTCTCCTCTGGTTCGGACTTGGAATATGGTCTAAAGTGGCTCAGGCAAGCATGATCGTGTTCTTCGTGATGTACTACAACGTCTACATGGGAATGCTGAGCATCTCCCCAATGCTGGTGAAACTGTTTCAGGTGATGGGGGCAAATCGCGGGTATGTTGCGCGCAAGGTTGTCTTGCCATCACTTTCAGTTCCGATCTTTGCCGGCCTCAAGGCCTGTGTGCCGTTTGCAATGATCGGAGTGATCGTTGGTGAGTTCATCGCCGCCGACAGGGGAGTCGGTTATTTCGTGCTCCAGGCAACCCAGCAATTCGATTCGGCCGGGCTCTTCTCAGGAATCATAATCATGGTGGCCATGGTTCTGATCGGCATGAGAATCGTAACATTCTGCCAGAACAGAGTCCTATATTGGCAGAAGCTGGGAAACGACAGATAGGTTTGTGAATTAACTGCTCGCTCGGCTCTATGTGGTAAATCATCTTGAAATGTCATGCCGCTATCACGTTTACCCCAAAGGGAACCGCTGAATGGGCGCTGATTACCCGAGATTCGCATTGGAACCGATACATCAGGTTATGCAGCACACGCCATGACGCTGCGAGCGAACCAGAATGCGGCTGGCCTGAAATCGCCATATTGACGCCATCTCAAAAAGGAGAGCAATAATGAAGATAGAGAAGCTGACCGTTCCAGTTGAACAGCGTCCGCCCATGGAATGGGGAAGCGACGCAATCGCGGAAGTGCTTGGCCAGCTGGACCTGCCTTTCATAAGTCTTACCCCGGGCGCAAGCTATAGGGGCGTACACGACAGTCTTGTGAACTACCTGGGCAATGAAAAACCAAAGATGATTCTTTGCCTCCACGAGGAAAATGCCGTCGCGGTTGCCCAGGGATACGCCAAGGTCACTGGAAAGCCAATTGCTGTAGCCCTCCACAGCAACGTCGGGCTTATGCATGCCACGATGGCTATCTTCAACGCCTATTGCGATCGCATGCCAATGGTCATTTTGGGTGCCACCGGACCATTAGACGCATCCGAGAGACGTCCGTGGATTGACTGGATTCACACTGCAATTGACCAGGCCGCACTTATTCGAAACTACATCAAATGGGACGATCAGCCAGGTTCGGTATCCGCGGCCGTCGAAGCGATAGCCAGGGCAAACCAGTTGGCGAGATCGTATCCTTATGCCCCGACCTACGTGTGCCTCGACGCCGGGATTCAGGAAGAAAAGCTCACCGCACCGGTTCAAATGCCCAATCTGGCAAGACTTCAGCCTCCAGCTCCCCCCTCTCCTTCATCGGACGCGGTTAACGAAACCTGGAAGCTGTTGAAAGATGCAGAGAGGCCACTGATTCTGATGGGCAGGGTCTCGCGAACCAGGAAATCGTGGGATGACAGAGTTAAACTCGTGGAAGCCCTCGGAGCGTGTGTTCTAACCGACCTCAAGATTGGCGCGGTCTTCCCGACCAAACACCCTCTCCAGCCGGCATGGCCTGGAGCCAGGATCACCCCAGCTGGAAGATCCCTTATCCGCAATGCTGACGTGATCCTCAGTCTTGACTGGGTAGATCTCGGTGGAACCCTTCAGACTGCGGACTCTGGAGATACTCAGACAATCATCTCGTGCACCAACGACCAAGCACTTCACAATGGCTGGAGCAAAGATCACTACGTACTCCCAAAGGTGGACCTCCCAATCTGTGCAGACCCGAATGCCCTGGTTGATGCGCTATTGGTAAAGGCCGGTGGCGAAGCGCCAATCTCGCGTCAAGCGTGGCCGCCAAAGTTCGATGCGGCCGAACCAGAGACGACGGAAAAGGACGGGGACCAGTTGCTCATGTCCGAACTTGCGGCCTCGATGCAAAGTGCATTGGCCGGGCACAAGGTCACCTGGACCGGTCTGCCGCTGGGCTGGTCTAGAGAGGAACTCGATTTCAACGACCCTCTCGACTACTTAGGGCGAGATGGCGGCGGCGGAGTTGGAGCGGGTCCAGGAATTGCGGTTGGTGCGGCTCTCGCACTTGCAGGAACGGACAGGATACCAGTTGCTGTCATCGGAGATGGCGACTATCTGATGAGTTCTTCGGCGTTGTGGACCGCTGCACACCATAGGCTTCCCCTCCTAGTGGTGGTCGCAAACAACAGAGCCTATTACAACGATGAAGTCCACCAGCAGAGAGTCGCCATAACAAGGGGCAGACCTGTTGAAAACCGTTGGGTAGGCCAGCATCTAAGGGACCCAGATCCTGACTTGGCTACGATCGCGCGAGGACACGGATTGAAAGGTTACGGCCCGGTGCGAAACACCATCGAACTTGAAAAAGCTCTCGCTGAGGCGATAGCCGAGGTTGACGCTGGCAACGCGGCACTCATCGACGCCAGAGTGAGTCCAAGAGGTTATTCAGGTGCACCTCCCGAAATGTCCAATCAAGGCCGCGGCTAGCTGAAGGTTGATCTTCGGACATGGCCGGTTTGACAGTTAGCACCTATTTTGTAGCCCGCAAATGTCGAACCTTTTGGAAAGTAACCTCACGATCAGCCGTGTCCAGTTTACGTTGTTACACCCATAACACCACATTCCGGTTCTAGTGACCGTCTGGGTCAATCTAGTGCATGAAAGGATCGTTCATTGAGCCAATCTGAGTCCACCGCCAACGAAATAGTCCAACCTGTAAATGAGCTCATCAGCAACCGACTCAAGGGAAGGGTTGCGATTGTGACCGGTGCCGGCCACGGCATTGGCCGCGCATATGCGACGCGCCTGGCAGCTGAAGGCGCCAGTGTGGTAATAGCCGAGCTTGACAAAGCGGCAGGCGAGAGTGTGGCGTCTGAACTGGTCGAGAAGGGCCGATCCGCGATCGCAGTGGCCACTAACGTGACGGATCCTGCAAGTCTTAAAAACATGGCAAGCTCGGCCATAGACACCTTTGGTCGAATCGACATACTAGTCAATAACGCAGCCATCTTTTCCACGATTCCGATGTCCCGCTCGCCATTCGATGAGATAGAGATTCAGGAATGGGATGCAATGATGGCCGTAAACGTCAAGGGTGCGTGGCTGGCCAGCCGGGCGGTGGCGCCGCAAATGAAAACACAGCTGAGCGGGAAGATCATCAACATTAGTTCAGGTACCGCGCTGAAGGGCTCAGCCAGCAGAATCCACTATGTAACCAGCAAAGCTGCAATCCTGGGATTCACTAGGACCCTCGCCCGAGAACTTGGGCAATACGGAATAAACGTCAACTGTGTCGCGCCAGGGAACACCCTCAGCGAGGTCAACCCCGATGAGTCAACACTTTCTTTCAGAAACGCCGGCGCAAACGATCGAGCCTTGAAGCGAACCGAACAGCCTTCAGATCTAGTTGGCGCAGTAGCATTCTTTGCTTCCTCCGATAGCGACTTTATTACCGGGCAAACACTTGTCGTTGACGGCGGATCATTCATGCATTAGAGGCGGGTCACTGGCTACGTTTTGGGAGGACTTCAATTGACAGCCCAGTTCACCTTGGAACCACTGGTGGTTGGAAGATTTCCGGCCTTCCCGCTGAAAAGGTTCCTCTACCAGATCGACTCAAGTGAAACCATCGAAGCTCCATGCATATCCTGGCTTGCGAAAAGCACCTCGACAGATGCCATGGTCTTAGTCGACACCGGACCGGCCACCCCTACCGAAGAGACCGCGAAGTTCCATGTGGAAGTCGACGTCAAAGATGAAAACAGGATAGATCGAGTCCTGCGGGCCAACGGTATTGATCCTGGCCAGATAACAGAGGTGCTCTTCACGCACCTTCACTTTGATCACTGCTCCTATGCCGAGTTTCTGCCAAACGCAAGGATTCTCGTCCAGCGGAAAGAGCTGCAATATGCTGTAGCCCCAAATCGGGAGCACCGCACTGGGTACGAAGCTGGTTACAGGAACGTCTTTCCCGGCTGGATGAAAGTTTTCGATCGAATCCAGGCCATTGACGGAGACATTGAAGTCACCCCTGGGTTTCGTGTGCTCGCCCTACCGGGCCATACGACAGGTTCGGCTGGGGCGATATTTGACACCGCGCAAGGTCGCCATGCGGTCGTCGGCGACCTTGTCAATCAAATGGAAAACTGGAAAGGCGCAAATGGAAAGCACATTCCCCCAACCCAAAACTGCGGCATAGACGAATGTATGAGGTCGTTCGCGCGGCTCGATAAGGAAGCCGATATCGTTCTCGCTTCTCACGACTACCGTATGCTTGACTCAAGTAAGTACGGATAGCGCTCACCGAGCGAAATCCAGGTTCGGCGGTAACGGTCATTTAGAATCCTTGATTCTGAATCTGAACTGGCCAGGCCCATTGAAGCCCAAACCCAAACTGGCTCCTCGCAAAGACGCCTGCCGTAGTTCAAACTCCCCCTGTCAGTGCTTGAACTTTTCAATTTGGCTCATCGCATCGTCGACGGTGACGACGCTGGCGTACTTCATCGACAACTCATAAAGTGACACGGCGTGCGAAAACCAGGACCTATCCCAAATGGCATCCTCAAGTAGAACGGTCTCGAAGCCCAAGGAGTGGGAGTCGACCGCCGTTGCACGTATGCAGCCGGAGGTTGTGCAGCCCGATAGGAGAACGGTGTCAACGCCAATCCGATGCAGCAAAACATCTAATGAGGTCCTGAAAAACCCACTCGCCTTTGTCTTTTTCACAATCGGCTCTCCGGCCAAAGGCGCTATTATCTCTGGAATCTCAAATGCGGCCTTGTCTTGTCGTGAGACAGGTTTGCGTGTACGGGTTGTCGGGCCATACGCATCTTGAAAACTGCCATCGGCACAAACGTAAACAACGGGAAGTGACGCAACGCGAAAATAATCCAGTGCGATTGCGATCTTCTCCATGCCGTCCCAGCCCGGCTTCCCGCACGCGGTGGGATATTCTTTGATAGCTTCTAGAACATCGACTGGCTGGTGGCCGATAAAAGACCAGAGTGCATCGACCACCACTAAGGCCGGTTTCCCATCCCATCTTGCACTCTGGCCGAACCCCGCCAGGTCATAAATTTCACGCTCAGACTTAGGGACTACTTCTTCCCATTTAGACATGATCCTCCCAAAAAATGAACTCCAGCATTTGCCAGGATTGGATTAGTAAAACGACTACAATCACACTAATTCCAAAAGCCACAATCAGATCAGCGCACTTAGCGCTGGCCCTTTCATGCGTGAGATTCTATTAAATCTACTCCACTCGACCCAGAGAACTCCGCTGGCAACCGTTCACCCGGCAATATCCGATTCAATTTCAACTTTGTATGCCTGTGACGGACAAGAATTTGCCATGGTCCCCAACTGAGACTGAGTACGGATACTTGCAAATGTGCGATGAATAAGCCAGCTGCAAATGATCATGGTGCCACTAACCATCCGTAGAAGTAAACCTGCGTCCCATGACACTGGACCCAGCAAAATCGACAAATTAAATGGTCTTGTCTCACGGGTTTGGTCTGAATTAATTGAACCTTGCCCGCCCGAGTTCATGACCACGTCTGCGACTTAGAGAGCAACAACCAATTCAGCGAAGATCAGCTTCGTGATTTCGTAAATGAAATGGCTTCCGGAATGGCGCTTTACCTCCCCAATGGCGGGATAGCCCTCAGCAGCAAACAGGCACAGAACATTCTCCCCATTTCTCCTGGAGAAAACCACGGATCGACCCTGACAAACCACCACCGCCAAGGTGTCGACGCCGATGGATCCGCACTGAGTTCTAATGATGACCCAGTCTCCATCGCCATATTGGACCTTTTACCTGCGACAGATCGACGTCTTGGAATAGGAGAACCTACCGGAGTTATTTCCTGGATAGCACTGTGTGCAACACCACATTTTGAGTGGGCCAACTCAGTGAAGGCGATATCGGTCACCTTCAGCGTTGTACCCAAACCCGACTTCAGGCCGCACATGCGCCCGTCTCCTGAATATGAAGGTGCACCGATTGATAACGGTACAAATTTAGGACTCTGGAAATAGAACTTCGGAACCGGACAGTTTTCCCATGACAGTGGATTTGCCAGCATGACCGGAACGAGCTGGACTCGTTCAGTTGGGCAATGGCCTCAAGCAGTTGTCGAGGACGACCAGCTCAAGTTCCTGGTTCAGTTTGACCTGTTCGAAGCTCGAGTTACTGAAGTGGAGTTCGTCTGCAAGTCTCTCATCGGACACGGCTCCCAACATCTTTTTTCGTCCGATCCGCAACAACCAGCGCGTAAATCGATATCGTAACAGCGGTGGAGAAGCCGATAATCGATATCACAGCGCTTCTCCAAGGAACCCTTGAGGCCGGCGAACTCATTGATCGATCTGCGCGACGAAACCCGTCTCTCAGGGCGGGGAAAAATAGCGCTTACGGCCAAGCCGTTACGAGGTTTAGAGAAAAGTCACACCCAGAAAACAAGGTAACCCAATGAGCATCCGCGAGCGGCTTTACCCAGATATTGGTGCCAAACCCTAACTCCTACAACACTGCTTCGATGCCCGTTTTGGCTAAAACCTCAGTCTCTCCCAGAGAAAAATCTATGGCACAAGGACGGGACTCCCAAGATCACCTCCCTCAGCCAGGCCAGAGAACTCGCGGTGACATGGATGACCTTCACTTGGCTAAAAGAGGGATCTTCGTCGGTGCAGCAACAGGCACTAAGAGATCTGGACAAAGCCTTTCAGGCTAGAGCCGCTAGATCGGGCCCGACCGGCTGAAAATAGTCATCACCGAAGGGGTTTCAACGCTTTTCCATCCCCTCGATGCCCTACCTGGACAGGCCAAACCCCTTAAGTAATCTACGTGTCATAGCCATTTGCTTCGAATACACTTTCCTTCGCGCCACCCTTTTCGCGTAGGCAGACGGACCCTCCGACGCCGCTTTTAGATTATTGGACATTCGAGCAGCCCTGTATAGCTGACTTGTCAAACTTGCGCGTCGAGCCATGTCACCCATCCTTTGTCGGTCCAGTACCACAATATCGCTGTTACGCCGTCAACAACTAAAACAACGGATAGAGGACGGCATATTTTTGAAGTGGCATGCAAAGTCCCTGCCAAAGTTGACACCGGCAATCGCCCTTTGGACCCAGGCAACAGCACGCCCCTCTATGCGGCATACGTCACCCATCGACCGGTCTTGGTGACGAACCCCGCGCATGAAGGGGTGGAAGATTAGCGCTAGCGGAGGAACTGCCAGCTGCTTCAGGGACAAATGAGAGTCACGCCACGAAGTCGAT
>JAJYDM010000031.1 GCA_021777475.1 Actinomycetes bacterium
CGAATCAGAAAACCCGCAACTCATCTACCAGCACTTGCGTAAATCGGGCAGGTCGGAATTGACTAAATCCCAGTAATACTAAGAGGCTTTCCCCGAAACTTGGGCTAGTCAAGTGCCGGCATCCAGCAGCATCAAGTGAAACTAATCGATGTCGGTAAGAGCCATATGTCAAACGCACTCTGACAAATACCGATGAACCGTTGCAGACAGCCACCGAACCCGAATCCAGCCTCAACCTTGTAAAAACTGCCAGTGTTCCAGGCCTTCCTCAACCCCGTACCTGTCGTGAAAAACGTGGTGCTGCAGTGCTCTCCTGCTTTGCCATCCAAGCCTCTCGAGGTCCGGGGTCTCCTCAAGATGAGTTACCGGACCGAAACACAGCCATGCAATTGGACGCACGTGTTGAGGAAGACCCATCAATGCGGAAAGGAACTCCTCTTGATAAAAAGATACCCAGCCAAGTCCCATGCCCTCGTTGGTAGCCGCCAACCACAGGTTCTCAATCGCTAGACACACCGAATAGAGTCCGGCGTCATCGATTGTGTTTCTACCCAACACGGCAGGAGCACCACGTCTTGAATCATAGGTAACCACAATTCCCATGCTGGAGTCCAGGATACCCTCAATCTTTATCTTTTCGAAAGTTGCCAGCCTCTCCCCTTGGAGCAGGTTCGCAAAGGCGACTCTTTCCCGTTCCACATGTTCAGCGAACTTCTTTTTAAGAGAAATGTCCTCGACCAGGATAAAGTCCCATGGCTGGCTCATGCCAACACTGGGAGCGGCGTTGGCCGCACCCAAAACTCGGGAAAGGACCTCAGGATCGACTGGTTCACCATTGAATTGGGCCCGGACATCCCGCCGACGATAAATTACCTCGTAGAACCCCTCATTTATCACACGAATCACCCTCAACGGAATTCCGTTATTCTCCGACGATATATCTCTCGCAACAAGCTAATCGGCAAATCCGCTAAAAAACAGTCCAAACAACCCGCGATTTTTAAAGAACGCGAATTTGAGACATCAAAACGGCAGGAATCAACCCTTCTCCGTCGGAGAATCACCCACTATTACCTGCTTGGATCTAAGTCCCCGAAGCTGAAAAATAGAGTCAACTCGTACTCACCTTCTGGTACACTTCGGCAAATCTGCCTTCTGGGAGTCCTACTGCAGTTGCTGACAACCCTATCCAGGATTTGACGAATGCCACAGTCTCTTCCGGATTAGGCATTTGGCTCTTGTGCTCCAATATTGCGCTGATCTTTTGGTCTACAAAATCTGTAATATCGCTATAGCAGTTGGGGGTTGGTGAGGCCTGCATCACAACATCGGTCACACTGTAGGCTTCAAGCTGTTCGACCAGGAGTTCCGGAAAGGCGAACGGATTCCGAGCGTCTGGGTACACTGCACAAAGTGTGGCCTCGGCGGCAGCTAGGTGATCGGGATGCGAGGCATAGATTCTCTCATAGTTCCGCTCTGCGGACTGGCACAGCACGCGATCAGGTCTGAACTGCCTTATCTTGCGAGAGATGTCTTTTCTCAGACCCATTGAAACCTGGAGTTCACCATCCCTATAACCAAGAAACGTAATGTCAGTGACGCCCACGACACCTGCTGCATTAGTTTGCTCTCTCTGTCGTATCGCCGGCATCTCTGAGCGGTCAATGGTGAGGTCGAATCCACCGGCGTCGCCGTTTGTAACTATGCAATATGCAACCTGAGTACCCTGCGAAACCCACTTTGCCACGGTTCCGGCGGACCCAAAATCAACGTCATCCGGATGAGCGACCACTACTAGTACTCTCTCCACCGGCTCCAACTCCACGAAGTATGTCATTCCTAATAAATTACTCTGGTTTAATCGCTAACCTTGATTTGGGCAGGTAGGCCGTCCCCTTTTCCGAAAATCGAAGCCAACCGCGAAATAAAGCGCTAAGTTTCAGTTGATGACCGAAACTGAAAATCAGCGCCTATCCCCGGGTGACAAAGCTCCAATACTTTGCCTTGAGAATCAGGACCACAAAAAAATATGCCTAAGTGACTACGTCGGACAAAAAGTCGTCCTTTACTTCTATCCGAAAGATCTCACTCCAGGCTGCACTACCCAGGCAAGCGAGTTGACTGAGATCCTTCCAAAGCTGACCGCCGCCGGGTTCAAAGTCATGGGGGTATCCCCGGACACTCCCGAAAGACACCTGGAATTCATCAACAGGATCAGCATTGGATTTGACCTTCTGTCTGACCCTGACAAGACCACGATGGCCGCGTGGGGCACCTATGGCAAGAAGATAATGTACGGTCGCGAAACAACCGGCGTCATCAGGAGCACCTTTCTCATTGACGAGACCGGAACAATCACGAAGGCCACATACGGGACAAAAGCCACCGGCCACGCGGCCAGGTTGGCCAAAGAGCTGGGATTGCCGGCTTAGTCTGATCAATCTATTCTGCCCGCACTCCTTATAATTGGGATGTGCCCTTGCCCGACCTTTTGCTCTCAATTCCGTCACCTCCAGTCAAACTCTCGGTCCTTCTTTCATCCATACAGACAGACCCCTTGTCTTTTGTGGCGCTGACGCTCGAGGTAGTCTCGATTCTCCTATACCTCTGGGGAGTAAGGGTACTCAAAGCCAGGGGAAGACAGTGGCCCCGCCTTCGAACCGTGAGTTTTCTGGCAGGGGTGGCCGTAGTGTTTATTGCTACCGGGTCGGGCTTGGCAGCCTATGACGACTCGGTGTTCACCTTGCACGTTGTGCAACATCTGATGTTGATGAATTTGGCACCGATCTTCATCGCTTTGAGCGCTCCGGTGACGCTTCTTCTTCAGGCATCGAAGCGAACGGTCCAAACGACGGCTATTAAGTTTCTCCATTCGAAATTCATTGCATTGCTCACTTTTCCGATCTTCGCGTGGCTTTTGAACTACTCCACCATGTACATCTACTTTCTGACACCCGTATATCAGCTTTCGATTGAACATCCACTTTTCCACGACTATACCCATCTGCACTTCTTAATCGCGGGACTCATTTTCTGGACCACTCTCATCGGGATAGATCCAATTAGGTGGAAGATGCCCTATGGGGCCAAGCTGGCCTATCTACTGGCTGGTATTCCCTTTGGCACCTTTCTGGGTATCGCTCTTACTTCGGTGAGGACTTCGATTTCTCCGGCCCACACGGTGACCGACATTCATATCGGTGGAGCGGTACTTTGGGTTTTCGGCGAGATCTTCACGGTTGGGGCCATTGCAATCATCTTCTTTCAATGGGCCAGACATGAGGAACGACTCGCCATCAGAGCCGACCGGGATCTCGACAGGCCTGTCACAAATGGTTGAGATAGCGGCGTCTGATGACACCGGGACTTTTTATACCAGCGAGTAACATAGATATTCGGGTAAGGACACTCTCTCAGAATCGAGGTACTCAATGTCAGAAACCGTAATAGTTGCGACAGCTCGAACACCAATCGGCAGAGCATACAAGGGATCACTCAAGGACGTGAGGCCCGATGACATGGGAGGCTTCATCGTTAGCGAGTGTCTAAAGAAGGTACCACAACTTGATCCTTCCCAAATCGACGACGTCATGATCGGTGCGGCGAATCATGTTGGCGAACAGTCGCTAAACCTTGGAAGAAATATTGCCGCGCTTGCTGGCCTACCGGACACAGTCCCTGGCACGACCGTCAATCGTTTCTGTGCCTCATCTCTTCAGACCATACGCATGGCATTTCACGCCATAGAAGCCCACGAGGGCGAGGTATTTGTCGCAGGAGGTGTGGAAAGCACCTCTAGAACGCTGGGGGTCGGCTTTTCCGAAAAGGACTTAAATCCAAGATTCACCGACCACTCCCGATCCGACTTCATAAATGAAATGTTCATCCCCATGGGGCTCACAGCCGAAAATGTTGCAAAGAAGTTCGGGGTCTCGAGGGTCAGAATGGACGAGTTTGCCAAGCTTTCACAAGACCGCGCCGTTGAAGCCCAGAACAACGGCACATTTGACCGTGAGATCACCCCGTTCCCACTAAGCGATGGAACCATTGTGACAAAGGACGATGGACCGAGACCAAATACTAGTCTCGAAACGTTGAGCCAGCTTCCACCGTCATTCGCCGAAAACGGCTTAATAACTGCAGGCAATTCCTGCCCTCTTAACGATGGCGCCGCGGCTGTTGTGGTAATGTCATCGCGAAAAGCCAAAGAACTTGGATTGACCCCCCTGGCGCGCATTATCGCCTCATCGGTATCTGGCCTTGCGCCGGAAATCATGGGAGTCGGTCCGGTCGAAGCGGTGAAAAAGGTCCTTGGGCTGGCCAAGATGAGCCTCAGCGACATTGGCACGGTTGAACTCAACGAAGCATTTGCTGCGCAGGTTCTTGCGGTTTGCGACCAACTGGGCATATCGATCGAGGACCAGCTGAACCCCCATGGCGGAGCCATTGCCCTGGGCCATCCCTTTGGAATGACGGGCGCTAGAATCATGACAACCCTAATCAACGACCTTAAAATGCGCGATCAGCAGTTTGGTCTCGAGACCATGTGCGTTGGAGGCGGAATGGGAATGGCCATGATCATTGAACGCCTCTCATAGACAAAACACATTCCGCCCCGGAACGAACTTTGAAAAGTTGGACTAACTTTTTTAGGACATGGTAAAACAAGAACTCACCTCACAAGACGACAACCAGGCTGAAAAGCCCACCGATAAATCGACAGTCCTCGTCCTGGTCAGACATGGAAATACTGCCACAACGGGCAAGATTCTGCCAGGCCGGTCACCAGGATTGAACCTCTCACCAGATGGTGTCCGGCAGGCCGAAGAAGTTGCGGAACAATTGGCGACGGTTGCCAATATTGCGGCGATCTATTCAAGTCCCCTCGAAAGAGCCCAACAGACCGCATCTCCACTGGGAAAACATCTCGGCATGAAAATTGAAACGTCTGAAAACCTTTATGAATGTGACTTCGGTGATTGGACAGGGCGGGAGCTGAATGACCTTTATAAGCTTCCAGAGTGGATTCAGATCCAACGGTCCCCATCGAGCTTTAGGTTCCCCAGCGGCGAGTCATTCATGGAAATGGCTGGAAGGATGTCAAACTTCGTCGAATCAGTTCAACTCAAGCACCCAGGCCAAATTGTAGTAGCCTATTCCCACGCAGATCCGATAAAAACCCTCTTATGCACTGCCCTCGGAATGCATTTGGATATGTTCCAAAGACTGGTTATTGCCACTTGCTCGGTTTCGGCAATCTCTTACTCGTCATCTGGAACTCTAGTCCTTGGCAGTAACTGGCAAAGAGACTTTGCGATTAAGGTGCCTTAAATGTCGATCTCAAGAGATTTCCCGTCAGTGGACCACGTTGCACTGGGAGCTATAGGAGAGCCTGGGAAGCGGGTATTTCTGATACAGGCCAGATACCTTGGAGACCTTGTCACCTTAAAAGTCGAAAAGGCCCAGGTCGCAGCTTTGGTACGCCATCTAGGAGAACTTATTCAGGAGTTGCCAAGGCCTGGTCACCTGGAAGAGCCAAGCGACCTAATCGTGCCTTACGTGATTGCCTGGGTTGTCGGATCGATCTCGATTTCATACACCGAAGGGGTAGATCAGGTACATTTGAACCTGGAGGAGATTGCCACGGATGACTCAGAACCCTCGACGCTTCAAATCGGTCTTTCCAGGGAACAGTCTGCCGAAATCGCCATCCAGGGAATGCGATTGGTTGAAGCAGGCCGTCCGCCATGTCCGCTATGTGGTTATCCACTCGATCCAAATGGTCACGCATGTCCCAGGACAAATGGTCACAGAGCTCCAGCGCTCTAGAACATCTCAAACTCGGTGAACTTACTGTCCTTGGACGTATGCCCTACAGTTCAAACGCGACATTCCTGGTAGAGGTGACCCGCAATTCAAGGACGATACAGGCAATCTACAAGCCGCGGCGGGGGGAAAGAAGCCTGTGGGACTTTCCTGGAGGCCTTTTCATGCGCGAAGTGGCGGCTTTCGAACTTTCAGACACACTGGGATGGTCGCTGATTCCCGCAACTGTGTATCGGGATAATGGACCATATGGCGAGGGCAGCCTACAGCTGTTCATCGACGCGAACTTCGAGCAGCACTACTTCCCACTCTTTGAACGAAGCGAGCTTCACCCGCAATTCAAGAAGTTCGCCCTCTTCGACCTCGTCGTCAATAATGCCGACCGCAAGTCGGGACATCTTCTCATTGACAGTCACGATCACATCTGGGGAATTGACCAGGGGTTGTGTTTCCATGTCGAACCCAAACTCAGGACGGTCATTTGGGAGTTCGCTGGCGAGGCAATACCTGAAAGTCTTTTGACAGATCTTTACGCAAGGGTTGACAGCTGCGAAGAGGCTCTGGGTGCATTATTGGACCCTGAAGAGATCGACGCCTTTCGAGACAGAGTCTTCCATGTGGCAAAAACAGGGAGGTTCCCCGTGCCGGATCCTGACATGAGATGCTATCCCTGGCCACTCATATAAACGTGCCACCGCTTCGGCTGACGCCGGCGGCGGCACGAAATCGAATCAGCTACGTGACTTGATGGCCTCGATCAGTTTTGGCAGGACTTTGTGAACGTCACCAACGATGCCCAGATCCGCGATTGTGAAGATTGGAGCGTCCGCATCCTTGTTTATGGCAATGATGTTCTTGGCACCCTTCATTCCCACCATGTGTTGCGTGGCTCCCGAGATGCCGCAGGCAATGTAGACAGTAGGCTTCACCGTCTTGCCGGTCTGGCCGACCTGGTACGCGTAAGGAACCCATCCAGCATCCACAATTGCGCGGGAGGCACCGGGAGCTCCATTCAGCAGTTTGGCAAGTTCTTCTATCATCTGGTAGCTATCCTGCTGACCTAGTCCACGACCACCAGAGACGACGACAGGGGCTTCATCCAATTTGGGACCGGATCGGGCCTCGACATGGCTCTGAACGATCTTTGCCTTTCCGGCAGAGCCTATGTCGCCCACAGCAACCTCTTCGACGGAGGCAGCACTCCCGCCTCTATTCTCGGGCGCGAACGACTTGGCACGAATGACATAGAGTCCCGGACCCGATGATTTCAACTTTGCGGTTACAATCTCTGAACCACCGAATACCGCGTTTTCGCTAAGAAGCACTCCGTCTTCCAAAGAAAGATTGACGACGTTGGTCAATACTGGAAGGTTCAATTTAGCTGACAACCTGGCAGCAGCATCACGTCCCTCGGGGGTTGAACCGAAAAAGATCGCATCGGGCGCTTCAGCCGAAATGCGCTTGGCCATAATCGATGCAACCGCGGTTCCAGCAAGAACTCCGTTCAGACCAGCAGCCACGACGACCTTGGTGGCGCCGTGTTCACCTAATATCTGACCAACCTCCGAACCGACACCATAACTGAACGCCTCCACCGTCGAAGCAAATCCTGACGCCGCGGTGATCAGCTCAAGAGAGGTTGTGGAGACACCCGATTCTGAAGGTTCTACAAACACCCAGATTTTTGAAAATGACATTTGATTGAGACTTTCTCTGAAATTCGATAACTACGGGCTGGCTAAATGACTTTAATTGCCTCAAGAAACTCGACTACCTGCCGGAACGCATCCCCTTCGTCGACAACCACGGTTCCGGACGCTCTCTCCTCCGCCGCTCTGACAGATACGATCTCCTGGGAGGTGGTCAATGGACCCGTACCGAGCGCGGCTACATCCAAGACATCGACGGGCTTGCTCTTCGCAGCCATTATTCCTTTGAAGGACGGGTATCGTGGCTCAACCACACCAGCAGTCACGGTTACCAGCGCCGGCAACGGACACTCGACTTCGTCATAACCAGATTCGGTTTGACGCTGGACTTTGAGAATCCCATTTTCTATTTCTACCTTCTTAGCAAAGCTGACGGATGGAATGTCAAGTATTTCCGCAACCTGAACCGGCACTGTTCCTGTATAACCATCAGTTGATTCGGTCGCCGCCATCACCAGATCAAAAGGATTTCGCCGAATGGCAGCCGCAAGCACCTTGGCGGTAGTAAGAGCGTCTGAACCGGCGAGCGAGGGGTCTGAAACAAGAACCGCCCTATCCGCTCCCATTGCCAAGGCCGTACGGATTCCCGATACCTCGCCGTTTGGCGCCATAGAAATCAGCGTTACCTCTCCACCACCAGCCCTGTCAACTAGTTGCAGGGCCATTTCGACCCCGTAACTGTCAGAGTCGTCAAGAATAAGCTTTCCGTCTCTGACTAAATTGTGAGTTCCAGGATCCAGTTTTCCCGGAACCGACTGATCGGGGATCTGCTTAACACACACAGCAATATTCATTGACGATTTCCTTACATACGTACAAAACGTAAAGTGCAATTGAAGAATAAAACGTTGCACTAAGCTTAGCGGAATCTATCGATAGGGCCAAGTTCGGCTATGGGATATGGTCCAAACACCTTTGGCACAAGTTAATTATCCACTTGGCTAGGGAGCTCTTGAACGAAATTGGCTCAGTGAAGTGTCAGGCAGTTATGGCCGGAAGTACCGCATTAAACCCCTCCACCATCAGGTGTCTCCAACCGGATTTCGGTTTCTGCCAAATCCACCGCGGCACCTACATTATTTGTTATCAAAAGAGCGGCACCAGCACAGAGCATTTCTTCAATCTCCATCGGGTCGTCAACCGTCCATACCGAGAAGCTCAACCCGGCCTTTTCAATCGCCTTCAGCGACCGTGGACTGACCTTGTCCTTATGGAGATGAAGCGCCTCGATCCCGTTTGCTACAGCAAATCCTATTGCGCGTTTCGTATTCGTTCCAATGTGAGTGAGCAGAGCTGCAGATCCAAAAGCAGAGAGTCTTGATAATTTTCTGGCAACTTGGCGGTTAAAGGTTGAAAAGACCAATCTGTGGCAGTGGGACGTCTCTGCCAAGAGGGAGGCCAGGGAGTCTAAGACCGGCTGGGCATTGGATAACCTTGAATCTCTCTTCGAACTTTTGATTTCGATATTTACGACCGACGATGGTAACCCTATCAAGACCTCTTCCAGCGTTGGGATCTGGCTGTTGAAGCGCTGATGGACTCAAGGGAAAGATTGGAAATACTGCCCAGTCCAGGCACTGATTCATCATGAACCACCACAAGCTCTCCACTGCCACAGCGCCAAATATCGAGCTCCACACCTGCGGCCCCGGCGCTAATCCCCTTTCTAAATGCAGCCATAGTATTTTCGGGCACTCCTTGGGAGTGGCCCCTATGGGCGATAACCAATGTTCGCGCCGGATGCCGGGTGGTGCTCACAGAAAAGCTCTAGCTGAGTGGTATTGTGAGCACAATTTTTGCGCCGTTGTCATTTCGTATGTCCATCGCGCCGCCAAGCTGAGAAACAACAATATCTCCGACTATCAGAAGGCCAAGGCTCAGTGTCTTCTCCGGGTCAAAACCTTCCGGGAACCCAACCCCATTGTCCGCGACAATCATATCCAAAACATTGTCCTGCTGGTTCAGGAATACCTCGACCAACCCAGTCTCTCCATTTTGAACTCCAAACGAACTTCCAAAGGCATGGTCAATCGAGTTCTGAATCAATTCTGCGAGTACAAGGGCTAGCGGGGTTGCAACGCGTGCATCCAAATCACTGGCCGATCCCTTTACGACGATCTTCACCGGCAGACTTGGCATGATCGACTCCTCCGCTAGCCGGACAATCGCCGACACAATCTCGGGGAACGAGACCTGGTCTCCGATCTCTCTCGAAAGTATCTCGTGGACCACGGCAATCGACCGTATTCGTCGCTCGGCTTCTTTGAGCGCATCCTGCCCCTGGGATGGCCCCACCCGACGGGCCTGAAGACGTAAGAGAGAAGAAATGGTTTGAAGATTATTCTTTACCCGGTGGTGAACCTCTCTGATGGTTGCGTCTTTGCTCAGGAGCATCCGGTCACGTCGCCTGAGTTCTGAGATGTCTCGCAACAGCACCAGAACCCCGGTAACCTCGCCCTGTTCAAGGAGCGGGATTGCGTGCATCATCAGGGTGACATCAGCTCGCTGCTCAATCTCCTCGATCACTGGTCTATGACTCGCATATGCGCGATCTGGCGCAGAGAATTGCAGGCCCGTATTTGCGAAAAGATCGCCCTTTTTTATCAGGTGAAGCCCCAAACGGTGCATTGCACTGGCAGCGTTGGGCGACATAAAGAGTATCTGCTTTTGAGCATCCAATACCAGAACCCCGTCCCCCACCCTTGGGGCCTCCTCCAAATCTGTACCTTCAAAGGGGAACACCCCGTCTGAAATCATCTTGGCAAACTGCTCAAACAGACGTATGTAAGTCCTCTCAAGCTCCCCGTGAACCAGTCTCGCGCTGGTGATGTGGCGCCTGTCAATAATAGCTACCACTTTCCCCGCTCTTCTTACCGGAATACACTGGGACACTATCCACTCCCCACCGTCAGGGCTGATCGATTCCCGGAAGACGAGCATTTCTGAGAGAAAGCCTTGGGTGACAAATGATACTTCCTCAGGATTGCCACCCGTTCCGACAAGATCATCAGGGATTGAGGTCTGGGCGGTCGCCGGCCTGACTTGCGCCAAGATGATGAATTCAGGCACACCGGAGACTACCGCTTCTTCACTCTGTTCGGTGGTGCGCAGTGGCGCGTAAAGGACAAGGTCCGAAAAACAGAGGTCGGCCAGCATCCCCCAAGAACTCGTTAACCGCTGAAGATGATCGATGTCCGCTTCCTCAAGATTTGCCCTCTTGGCAAGCAGACTAAAAGTTGACATTCTCCCACCATGCCTTCATAGACTTCGATTTCGGATCGCGCGTCGCCTAGACTTCGGCGGCATATGGCTTTCTATCTCTAAACCCTGAAAGTGACTGATACCCAGCAGATTGCACGTATGCCTTGATCTCCTCAGCTCTGAAGGCGACATCTGCCAGACCATGAGCATCCGAAGCTGTCGTGATCGGTACCCCGTAGTCAAAAAACTTACTTAGTAGGTACGGTGCCGGATAGGCTTGCTTGACTGGCTTTCGCCAACCCGCCGAGGACACTTCAGCCGAGATCCCTGAGTTGCGGGCCGCTTCGGCCATACGATCGTAAAACTCCTCTGGCACCTTGGGCAAGTGACCCCCCACCTTGATCAAATCCGGATGGGCCAAAACATCGACGGCATTCGAATCCGCCAGTTCCTCCAACGAGGTTGTGTAGGCTTTCCAGGCATTTTCAATGCCAACCTTGTCCCACTCGGCCATGATGACGGAATCAGAGACGTGATCGAAAGGCCATGCTCCTAACCAGTGGACCGAACCCAGGAGTACATCGAAAGGATATCCCGCCAGGAACTGCGAAACCTCATGCATTCTGCCTGGGTAATAGTCGACCTCCATCCCAAGTACGATCGGAAGGCCTGCCGCTTTCGCCTCCAGCGCCACCTCTACATACGTATCGAGGTCAGCCTGTGCGTGATTAGCCCAGTATTGCTCCATGATCGCCCTGACAGGAGACTCGGGATACTGCTTGAAAAATCCACCCAAAAACCGATCAACCTGAACAAAGCGAAACAGATGCTCAGTTATTGCGATCTCTTTGACACCATTTTTTACCGCTGACTCGCAGTATTCGTGGAGTTCGTCCAGTGTGGGAGTTTTGTCCCGTTGCCCGTGAGGCCATAGGTGGAGATGATAATCAAGCACAATTACATCGTAGGGGGTAGTAACTGTTCACTTGTACATCCGTATTCTTCTGGAAACAATGGTGCAACATCCACATGACCCGGCTTGTCTATGTCGAAGTTGCGGCCATTGAGATGGGTGTTCGTTACGATACCCTGCGCCTATCGGAGCAGGGGGCACATAGATCAAGCGGAGCGAACTCTATAAGCAAGAAGGCCCATGGCCCTGGAAAGTTGTATGGACCCGCATCATGCGCTGGCTTCACCTTCTAAGACCGTCGCCCACCCATTGCACACAGGTTTAAAAGATCCTTTACAACAACTTCGAACCCCAATGAGCAACTCGAGATGGAAATACCGGAGCTAAACCGCTCAGCCATGGCTAGAAGCGAACCACCCCTTCAAAAGGAAAAAAGAATCGGCAAATCCAGCGACTCGCGAAGTCTGGCCAAATTCGATAAGACCAGGTAGCGTAAGCAGATAAAAAGCGAAAAGACGAGGAGGGCCCAGAAATGCCCAGGTTCTCTGGAGTGGACTAATCAGCACCTGCAAGATGGCCTGCGACTTTCCCAAGTGAATTCAGATCTGACACGTCAAAATTCAAGTGCGGAATCAGAGTAATCAGTTCCTCGTCAATGGGCAGCCTCGAGATCTCCTCAGCCTCTTCTGTCGCTACCCCGGAGAAGTTTAGAAAGCTGTCGGCCACTTCAAGAAGCACCCGTTCTGCGAGAGCCTCCAATCGAATCGGTGGAATTTCGCTTTCCTTGATGAGAGGAAGAGAAGCACCCTTTTTCAAGAATTCTTTTGCAAGTCTCTCGTAGTCATCCTGGATCTGATACGCGAGCAATATCGCGGCCGGATCACGAAAATACTCGGGCAAGACGCGGTTTACCACCATCTGGCCCAGACGAAGGTGCCTGGCATCAAGGGCGGAAACGAAGTACTCAGCCTCGGTCATCGGGACTGGCTCCGGAGAAGACACCACCACAAATGAAGTAGAGGAGTTCTCAAGGATGCCTGCCACAGATTTCGCGCGTTCAACAAAGCCTGCATACATAGATTCGAAAAGCAGGAAGAACTCGGCCACGTCAGAAAGAAACTGTGCACCGAGGATCTTGTCCGCCACCTGATAAAAAGGCTTGAACATGCCCATGAGAAGCCTATTCCTGGCTGGCAGGGTCAGCCACTTCAACAGTTTGGAGGAAAAGAAATCCGCCATTTTACTGGGCGCGTCCAAAAAGTCGATCGCATGCCGAGACGGAGGCGTATCCACGACAATTAGGTCGTACTGACTCGACCTGTACAACTCATACAGCGTCTCCATCGCTATGTAGTCGTGACTCTGAACAAACCTCGATGATATATTCCTATATATGGGATTCGAAAGGATCTTTTGCCTGGTGGCCACATCGGGCGCGTGTCGGTTCACAAGTTCGTCCCAAGAACTCTTGGCATCAAGCATTGCCACATAGAGCTTTCCACCGACTTTATGTCCCATGGCTTCGTCCAAGTCCAACGGAGACACTTGCGAGCCCTTTGAGGTCAGACCCACAAGCCCAAGAGAGTCCGCGAGACGCTTTGCCGGATCAACGGTAATCACGAGCACTTTCTTGCCCGTCAAGTCAGCGGCAGAAAGTCCAAGTGCTGCAGCTAGTGTGGTCTTTCCAACGCCACCTGGCCCGGCTACTATGATAATCTTCGATCGTTCTACGAGGTTTTTTATCCCTGCCACAAGAGTTCGTCCCACTCTGCCGCCAAGGCCTCACCGAGATCTCTAACAAGTTTCATTCCAGAACCCGCGCCAAACATCAAAGGAATAAGCGCGACGGGAACCGTATCTGAACTTCCCATCAAACGCTCCACATACGGTGCAGCGCAACGTCGCATCTCCAAAGCTGCGCTCGATCCTCTGAGCAAAAGTCCAATATCGCTGGAGACTACCCTGCTCAGCACTTTCGCAACCTTGGGATCCTTGAGCGCAGTGAAGAACTCCTCTTCAGAGCGCGAGAAGAGTTCAGGCATCACCTTGTTGACAACTAAAGCGCCAAGATGCACCTCCGTTTCAAGATCTATCCGCTCCGCGAGCTCCAAGGCCTCGTTGATGGGCGTCTCAGCCGGAGTTGCCACCACAATGACAGAGGTTTGGAGAGAGTCGTAGAGGATGTCTTCCATCCATGCGACCTGGTCTTTGACCATTCCAAGTCGCACAAGTTCGGAAATCCCTTTTGGAGATGCCAGCTGGGAGACAATATGTCCGGTGGACGTCGCATCAACAAGAATGAGGTCATATTTCGCCTCTCTCACCTCGTAGCAAAGCTTCCCCACTACCAATATTTCCTGAACACCAGGTGCAGCGTTTGCCACAAAGTCGAACGTTTTGGCCAACGGCCCCAACATGGCAACCACAGGCAGTCTCAGATAGATCCGCAAATACTCCCTAAGCGCCTCTTCCGTGTTCATTGCCATGAGAAAAAGATTCTCTCTAATTTCAGTTGGCTCAAATCCGCTCGGTTCACAATCGAGAAGGCGCGCCACGTCTCCCTTGGCATCAACCTCGCAGATAAGTGTGCGTTTGCCCGCCTTTGCGGCGAGCAATCCCAAGGCCGCCGTCACCGACGACTTCCCAACCCCTCCCTTGCCAGTGATGAACACCAGTGACCGGTCAAGCAAACCTATGGAGTTCGATCCAGAGTTGGGCACAAAACTCTCCTACGGTGCTCCAAAACCTACTCGCCGCTCTTCCTTCGTCGCACCAACCTCTATATACGCAAGTTTCGACGCAAAAACCCCGAGTTTGTGTCCCTTTCGATCCGCGATCCAAAGTATCGACGAACCGGAGGCAATGGAAGCCTCAAGAGATGCAATAAATTCCTCCTGCGTCATACCTTCCGGTAGCTCAAGATCAATTTCTCGCGGCGAATCTGAGATGCCAATTCGAATTTCCACTATCTGCCTCCGCTACAAGTTGCCTGAACCCAAGCCTAACGGAAATTTGAAACAATCCCTTTCCGCCAAATGAACAACCTCTGCAGCCAGAGAACAGATCTGCACATAAAAACACAATTGCCTTAACCAGATCAATTCGATCTTCGTACACCAGATCCTTGTTAACTCACGCTATTGACCACTCGCGTCAGACCCAATCCGTTCCGACCGACAGGTTCTGAACGCTGAGTGTGCCAGACCCAGGAAGCGGGCCTGTCATGTTGCCGACTTGGCAGGCCACGCCTGACGACATCTCCGCCGAACCAGACGCATATCCTTCCGTCTTGAGAAAGCCAAATCCCTCATCGAGCTTGCCGCCAAGAGGCATTTTAGTACTCGTGGAGAATTCAGGTCGAAAATCGAACTCTGGCAGCGGAGAGCTGCCTTGAAAACGATTTGCCGATCGATACGGTCGACATCCATAACAAAACGTATCCTGACTTCCTAACCCTTCACCTTTAACTCTGACCTGTAGACTCTGGCTGGGCCCAAAGTTTCAACTGCGGACGCCAATGCGTCATAAGCCTTGGAGATCTCAGAACTTGGTTGGCTAGCCGTAATGGGCACTCCGTCATCACCGCCGGAACGTATCTCCGGAACCAGCGGGATTTGAGCCAAAAGTGGAATGCCAAGCTCATCGGCAAGTACCTTACCCCCACCTTCTCCAAAGAGGAGGTACTTCTTCCCGTCGTCGCCCAAAAACCAGGACATGTTCTCTATTACACCCCGCAACGGCAGCTTTAACTGCTTTGCCGCGTATGCGCTTCGCTGCGCCACTCGTTGTGCTGCAGGTTGCGGCGTCGTCACGACCAGGACCTCAGACTTGGGGAGATACTGACCCATTGATAAAGCCACGTCACCAGTACCGGGCGGCATGTCAAGAAGCAGGAAATCCAGATCGCCCCAATACACGTCCACAAGAAACTGCTCAAGAGCCTTGTGCAGCATTGGCCCTCTCCAAATAACCGGCGTTTCATCCGACACAAAAAAACCGATCGATATGCATCTCACTCCATACGCGACGGGAGGAATCATCAAATCTTCGACGAGCAAAGGGCTTCGCGAGATTCCCAGCATCTTGGGAACGGAAAAGCCGTAAACGTCGGCGTCCAAAATGCCGACCTCGTGTCCCTTCTTTGCCAACGCTATTGCCAGGTTGACCGTGGTAGAGGACTTCCCGACGCCACCTTTGCCCGACGAGATTCCCAGAACCCTTGTCTTTGAACCGACTTCCATGAACTGGTTGGAACGGCCTTGCTCATGTCCGATAGGATTCGCTACAGTTCGTGCCTCGGCATCTGTGGCTGGCCTGAGAAAGTTTCGAAGCCGCTTCAACTCGGTATCAGAAACACCCCTTAGCTCAATGTCGACTTTGCTTGCCAATTGCGCTCGTTCCAAGACGGGCAACACCGATGCCCTGAGCGCATCCTCATACGGAAGCGGATCTGCGATCACCCCTATTGGAACAACCAACTTGCCACCCCACGCGTTGATCGGATCGCCCACCAACCCCAATTCCACCAGCGGTCTCCTGATTTCAGGTTCCAGCACGCCCTTGAGAGCTTCTTCGACCTGTTCTTTACTGACTGCCACTTGAACTACCTCCAATTAACCTTTCGGGACCCATAAACGCGCAGGAAACCAAAGGCCTGATTAAATTCTCCTACCGCTATAGAATAAATGTTATGCGGCAAAGCGACCTTGTTACAACTTCAGATGAACCTAGTTCACAAAGCCGGGGGACAAATGTCGGCAAAATGACAATATCATCAGCCGCGGATGAGCACCTTTTTGAAATGTTGCCGTCATCTCCGCAAAATCTTTCCGACGATCAGTTCTCTGCCACGGTCGGCGAGATAGTGTCTGCATTTGGTGATCCCACAAGAAGAAGCATCTACTTATTCACTAGAGAGTCCAACGGGGTGACAGCCTCTGAGGTAGCCGCAAAATTCCGGCTTCATCCGAATGTCGCCAGGCACCACCTTGACAAACTCACGGCAGGTGGGTACTTGGATGTGTTCGTCGACCGAAAGATCACCAGCGGGGCAGGCCGACCGTCCAAGAAGTACAGAGGATCAAAAATCCAGAATATAGCGGAACCCACGCCACATGCAGACGATCTCCTTTCTCTGCTGCTGATGGGTGCCCTAGAAAGGCTCAGCGAGGACGATATAGAGTGCATGGCAAATGAGGTTGGCGAAAACTACGGGAGGTTCCTAGCGTCCCAAGTTAGATCGATTGACTCCCAGCTGTCTCTCCATCAGGCAATGCGAGCAATCGCAGACGCGCTTACCGCCCGTGGCTTTGCAGCGAGATCAGAGCCTTCGCCGTCGAGCCGGGATACCGTGGTGGCGGACTGCTGCCCATTTGGCTCGGTCGCCATTTCACATCCGGTGTTGTGCGCAGTTGACAAGGGCATAGTGAGAGGAATGTTGACGACACTTTACGGCGGACCGGTTCCCATCAAGATGTCGTCAAAGGCACGTGGCGATGAAAGCTGTGCTGTTTCGGTTTAGTCCTTCACCATCGGCAATGGTGACCTAATCGTCCCAGTATCTTTGTTCCCTCCATGGGTCGCCATACATATGGTACCCATTCTGCTCCCAGAAGCCCGGTTTATCCCCTGCCATGAACTCAATTCCTCGCAGCCATTTTGCGGACTTCCAGAAATAGAGTTTTGGAACAAAAAAACGGAGCGGATAGCCATGATCCGGCTCCAATGGTTTACCATCATACTGGTATGCGAGGAGGGCGATATTGTCGCCCAATACGTCCTCAATTGGAAGATTTGCCGTGAACCCAAACTCGCAATGGCACATTATATGTGTCGCAGTTTCACGTACCCTCGCCATTTCATAGACTGACGAAAAGGGGACGCCTTTCCATTTCGTGTCGAACTTCGACCATTTTGTGACGCAGTGAATGTCCACGCTAACCTCAATTGCCGGAAGCGCCTGAATATCGTTCCAGGTAAGCGTGGCTGGAGCATCAACAAGTCCGCCAATGGAGAAGGTCCATTTCGAGAGGTCATTGTACCTCGGAACACTGCCCGCATGCAGTACAGGGAAGCGGTCTGTATGATATTGACCCGGTGGTAGACGTCGCGGATCAATGCCCGCCTCCGCCAGCTGATCTCTGTTGCGTTCAAAAAACCCCATACCGGATTTTATCAAGTGCAGGAATCTAAATGAGTCAACTCAGCTGGGAGGGTACCGGCAGTCCCGCCTGCTGATATGCGGAGACTATCACTGACTTAGTTGCACCGAGAAATGATGCGGATGGCTTGTCGGCCAAGAATGCGGCAAACTGCTTGATTGCCCCATTCACGTCGTGTCGATCCTGAAGGAGGATGTAGCCGAGAAACACCCTGGCATCGGGATAACCAGGATCAAGCTTCACGGCCTTTTCCAAAAGCTGCTGACCTTGGCCCACCAATGAGGGACTGTTGTCCTTTTCGCCCGCCTGTCTCAATAGCCAACCCTGATATGCCAGAGCGACGGGTTGATTTGGATCCACCTTGAGCACCGATGAGAGGAGCTGAAGAGCCTGCACGTCTTGTCCCTGGTTCGCAAGAACCCTGGCCCGGAGGATCGTCTGGGCCTCGTTCTGGGCCTGAACCCTAGCCGCAGCAAGTTGCTTTTGGGAATCGCTCTGGCCCCTCATAACCCAAATGCCATAACCAACTCCGCTTATGAGCAGCAGGATCCCGAGATAGAGCGCCCAAGACTGACGGATCGAACCCAAACGTCTTCGCGTTTCGACCATAACGTCAGCCAAAGGTTCGATTGCTTCCAATATCGGCTCATCCGATGCCTCAATGGCCTGGGTCGGCTCATTTGCAATGAGACCGTGATCAGCCAAGACGACTCCTCTTCGCGAATACCCTCCCGCAGGAAGATGTCCGTCAAAACTTCCTTCCACATTCGCCTGGCGCCTTCTGCGGCGATATCCAAAAAATCCTATAAACCCGAGTACTAAGGCAACAAATACAAAAGGAAGAACCGCGATGATTCTTCCGCCGTACGCCGCAGGTGGCGACATCAGAATCGTCGGACCGTAGCTCGCTTCAAGCGAGTTTATGATTTGGCTGTCACTTCTTCCGGTCTTAACTGCTTGCTCGATGAAGCTTCTAACCGCGAATGCTCCAGCAGTATTGGAGTCAAGCGCGGAAATACCATCACAACTTGGGCATTTGACTTCCGACTCGATATTGGCAATCCGCTGCTGAGTCGTCACGTGCGAGCTTGAGAAAATAAGAGCAAAGCCTATGCCTCCCACGACAATCACCGCCGATGTGAAGAGCATCCAACTCCGCAGTTTCATACCCCGGAAAATTGCCAACAAAGACCTCTCACCTTTTCCACGTTATGGACCTCACATGACCTCGTAACCGAC
This sequence comes from Actinomycetes bacterium, assembly GCA_021777475.1. Classification (GTDB taxonomy): domain Bacteria; phylum Actinomycetota; class Acidimicrobiia; order Acidimicrobiales; family Acidimicrobiaceae; genus SCQM01. The sequence goes on from JAJYDM010000031.1 coordinate 19,050, forward strand.
GCAGTAAGCAGACTTCATCAATCCTACAAACCTCTCGACTTTGCGATCGTGATCAGCTGATCAAGTGATGGGAGATTCACTGGGCCGATGATTTCGGTGAGAACAACACCACTAGGCGATATCAAGTACGTCTGCGGAGGCTGAGAAACCCCGTATGAGAGGGCAATCTGACCTTTGGCGTCACTCACGGCCTGATAGGTCGCTCCATAGCGATGGAGAAAACCTGCCGCCGATGAATTAAGGTCATCAAACACAACTCCCAAGACGCTTACCCCCTGATTACTGTTCGCAAACTGCACAAGGGCCTTTTCCTCGTCCTGACAAGGCGTGCACCAGGATGCAAAAAAATTGACCAGTACGAACTGCCCACGGTACGAGGCAAGCGACACCTTTTTCCCATCCAGGGACGTTCCTAATATTTGCGGAGCGGTCCGGTTGATAAGTGGAGAAGCCACCGACTGCATGCTTACCGGTTTGCGCGTTGCAAGCAAAATCGCAAACCCAACGAGGCAGATGCCCACAACGATGGCAATAATTCGGATAGTTTTTCTTGACCGTTTATTTGATTTATGGACCTCATTGTCTTTGTGGCTACTCACCCGAACAACCTTTTCTACGTATTCACCGGAACTTCAGGATCTGACTCGTCCTTTCGGACTTCAAGTTCCTCCTCAACTGATTCCAAAGGCGACACGTCTTTTGTGCCAAATGCAGCGATTGCCGTCCCTACTGCCATCAAACCACCGGATATCCATATCCAGCTAACCAGGGGCTGAATAACTACACCAAACGTTGCCGGGCCACTACTCGACTTCGGAGGAAGGTCAAGTGTCAGATAGACGTCGTCAATGAGACCTGGTCTAATAGCTGGAGTGCCCACCACTTCTGTATTGTTTCCGAATTGGGACACCTCCGGCGCGAAGCTGGCAGAACCGTCCACCGAGATAAGGGCCTCCAATGAAGTCTTGGCCGGTGTCACAACTGTTTGAACCCCATGATAGGTGAAAGTGTGACCATCAAAGACGGCACTTTGACCGGGCTTGAGGACCAGCGAACCACGCTGGCCGTAGGCGGCTGACGACACCAATGCCAGCGCAATCAACACGACTCCAAGGTGAACGAGCATGGCACCATTTGTCCTGGAGAACAGAAATTTGGCCACTCCGTCTTTCCGCCTCCTGCTGTAGATCGTATGGAATACCGCCTGCCGGAGAGCTGCAGCTCCGGCAAATACTGCCATTGGGTAAGCGAAGATCTGTCCGGGACTGTGAACCCGAGCAACAATCTCCACCACCACCGCCACTGCGGCAGCCATGGCCGGCCATAAAAGCCGTTTTTGAACTAGAGCACGGTTGGTCTTTTGCCATGGCAGCAGCGGAGCCACGGCCATGAAAAACAGGATTGCAATACCCAAAGGTCCTATGAAGGAGTTGAAGAAAGGGGCGCCCACCGTGACTTGGGCGCCATTTACCGCCTCCACCAACAGCGGGAACGTTGTACCCAACAAGACTACAAATGCAAATACCGAGAACAGAACGTTGTTCACGAAAAACGCGGATTCTCTCGATACGGAGGGGACGATGACGCGTTCAGACCTCAATCCGTCGCCACGCCAAGCAATCAGTGCCAAAGACGCTCCAACCGCCACAAAGAAAAAGACCAGGAGGAACGGGCCAAGCGACGAGTCGGAAAAGCTGTGGACCGACTGCAATATTCCAGAACGGGTAAAGAAAGTTCCAAGGATCGTAAGTGAGAAAGCCGAAACAACCAGAGAAATATTCCAGATTCGCATGATTCCCCGCCTCTGCTGTGCAATGGAGGAGTGCAAATATGCGGTACCTGCCAACCACGGAAGCAAGGCAGCATTTTCGACGGGATCCCACGCCCAATAGCCCCCCCAACCCAGAACCTGGTATGACCACCAGGCACCAAGGACGATTCCCACTGTGAGAAAGCCCCAGGCGATAAGAGTCCACCTCCTTGTCTCAGTCACCCAGTCCTCGTCCAGCCTGTTAGTTATGAGACTTGCCAGCGCAAAGGCGAACGGTACTGTGAAACCAACAAACCCGAGATAGAGAAATAACGGATGAATCGCGACAAGTGGGTTATCCTGCAGCAAGGGATTAGGTCCCGTTCCGTCGGCAGGTATCGCACCTGTAACGTGAACGAACGGATTGGCCGGACCAAGCATTAAGGCAAAAAAGAAAGCAGCTACCAAGCTCGCAATCAAAATCGCCCATGACGGCAACTCATCTGACGGCCTTCGCCTCGTTCTGAAGAGAAGAGTCCCTATATAGACCGACAAAACAACACCCCAAAGAAGAATCGATCCCTGGAGGGCCGACCACATGCCTGTTATGGTGAATAGAAGCGGCGTTTCCCTTGAGTTGTTCGCCGCCACATAGGCTAGTGAGAAATCGTGCGTCAGCAAGGCCCTTTCCATGGCAACCGTCGCCAGAAGCGCTCCAGCCAAAAGCACCAAACTGTAGCCTCTGCCATGGCGAATCAATGAAGGCTTATGTGCCATCAGGCCATATCCCAATACCACCACAGTGGCGAGCGACCCCAAAAACGCCAGTAGGACTCCAGTTTGGCCCAATACTCCGTTCATAGCTTCTTTCCATTGACCGTGGCCACCCTGTCCGGATGTGCCGCCACGTAGTTAGCCGAGTGTTTGACCATTATCTGATTTGAAAGGAAGATGTTTCCAGAAAAGTGGCCAACCAAAACGACTGGGATATTCGGCTGAAACAATTGAGGTGGATTCGCAGTGTCGTGAACCTGAACCGACACACTGCTTGACTCGACGGCAAAGTCGACACCTGAAGTAGTGGTATGGATGCTCCCTGGAACCACAACTCCTTCAAGCCTGAAGGTACTACTCCCTAATTGCGCCCTGTCCCTCACGGCACCGGCCGCGGTCCGAAAGTAAACCAACGAGTTGCCTAGGCCCTTGTAGAGGAGAAAGCCAATCGCAATCGCCACTATCCCAAGCGCAGCCCAAGCTCTTCGTGCTCTCCGCCTGGATGGCAGCACCCGGCCCTTTGGCATGCTTTTGTTTGCTGGCTGGCTGGAATCCGCCCCACCCGTCCCTGAATGAAACATCTATTCGGTAGGCCTAGATTC
>JAJYDM010000032.1 GCA_021777475.1 Actinomycetes bacterium
GAAATGGCCCTTTTGGCTCGAGAAGGCGAATAGGAGACGATAAGTCTTCTGTTTTTATAGACGATCTCTTTTGTTATCTCGTCTGTAAAGTCAAGGCTCAGGATCTCCTTCTGTAGGGAATTAGGGAGTGATTTCAGCCGTGCTCCAACGATGTAGGTGAGGTTTCGCTCTTCGAGTGCGATGAGGTTCTTCTCGCTCAGCATTCCAGCGTCACCCACAACTGTCAGCGAAGCCTGGTTCAAACATTTCAGGGTGTCGTCAATTCCTCTAATCAGAGTCGAGCCCTCGTAGGTATTGCCGGGGTACAGCCGGTAGGTAAGTGGCATGCCCAAAGCGTTTACGCCGAGTCCCAGCACTGCTTGGGGCAGGTCTTCTCTTTTGTCTTTGGAGTATCCGCGTTTTCTTAGTCCACCGGTCTCAGCTACATCCTCGTCGTCGTGGTCTGTTTCGAAATACAGGGTGGTGACGTCATAGAGAATGAAGTTGAAAGATGCCGGGTAGTTCGTGGTCACATATTCCCTTAGAGACCCCAGGATCTCTTCTTGGGACTTTGAGAGGCTATCTAAAAATCGGTAGACCTGGTCCTTTTCAAGGTGGGCACCGAAGCTGCGATTGAGAAATGAAACCGTGCGGATCTTAGATACCGGGTAAAGAATTCTGGCGATGACCAGTTGACGAAGGAGTGAGAGATTGGGGGATGAAATCCCAATACGATCCATCAAGGTACCGAGGACCAAATCCGCACCCTGGTGATACTCTCCAACGGTCCTAAGGCCTGTCATGTCGCTTTGGCCGGGGAATTCGAGTGCCAACTGATTCTTGTGCTTCAGCTCGTAAAGGACCTCTTTTGCTTTTTCATTCAAGAATTTGAGATCAAGTTCGGATTTGGCGGTTCCAATATGACGGATAAGTTTCTTCTTCCACACCCCGTCTTCAAATTGCTTGTCCATAATTCGAACGCGGATGGTTTCTTTATATCTCGACTTGTCGATGAACACAGAACCAATCATAAGTGAGGTACCCATAGGTACCCAAGAATTCAGAGAAGCTAAACACAAACAAGCAGGTCAAAGACCTGCCTGTTGAGCCGGTGAGTGGAAATTCATGCTTTTTCCGATGTAAGTGCGAAGTCAGGAAATGATATCGTGCCGGGTGAACCGACTGTCACTATCGGGATCGGACATGGCAAGCAGGCAGCCCGCTACATCGAAGCCTTTTTGAACGGTGCCAGCTATGAGCTGCCAGAGCGTCATGAGATAAAGACATTTGACAAGCTCAACAACTGGTAATATACCGATGCTCTGCCCCCTTTGGGACATAAGGTGGATTCGATCAGACGTCGGTTGACCTTTGATGAAGTTCTCATTGGGCTCGATGAGACAAATTCCTTGTTCGAGGCGGACCGATGTATGTTTTGTGGCAATTGCTTTGAATGTGACAACTGCTACGGGTGTGTCTGATAACGCCGTAGTCAAGCTGGGATCTGGGGAGCGATACACCCTCGACTATGGCTACTGCATAGGTTGTGGGATATGCGCGATGGAGTGTCTTTGTGGCGCAATTGCGCTTGTTCCAGAGGCGATCTGAACACAGGAGCCAATTTCAATGCGGAATGCGTGTTTCGGGGTCGGCGATTTACTGTGATACCCTGGCTTAATGACAGCATCCACAGGAGGAAAGTTCAACTTGGACGTGGGACAGGCGGACGGTGGAGCGCCAGGTGGGGAGGGGTTGCCGGCCTATTTCACCCACATCCGGCCGGAACTCTTGGAAATGGTACCGCGGGATGCCAGACGTATCCTCGAGATTGGTTGTGGGGCAGGAATGTTGGGAGCGGCAATCAAGGCTCGCCAGCAAGCGCGGGTAGTGGGTATAGAGTATGACGCGCGCGCGGCGCAAGCTGCATCTTCGATCCTTGACGAGGTGCACCAGGGGGACCTCAACGCCTTTGCATTTCCGTGGGGACGAGACTCCTTCGACTGCGTGATAGCCGGGGATGTGCTTGAACATTTGATTGATCCATGGATGCAGCTAAGCAGCATCAAGTCCATGCTTGCACGGTTCGGCACCCTGATTGTGAGTATTCCAAATGCCGCATTCCCTCAGGTGCTTTTGGGCCTTGCAAACGGCCGCTTCGATTATGAGGATGCGGGCATCTTGGACCGGACACACCTCCGCTTTTTTACTAGAAGTACTTTTACCGAGGCATTGGAGGCTGCTGGCTTTGTGGTTGTGCAGGCAGAGCCGGTGCTTCCGCCTCTTTATTACGAGATTCCGGAAGCTGTTCGTCAGCAGGGAGGGACGGTGTCGTTTGGACCGATCTCGCTCCAGATGCGCGATTTCACTCATGTCAGGGACATCATGGCATATCAGTGGCTGTTTCTGGCCGTTACCTGACGGCTGTGACCATCAACACCCAAGATCTTGGAAGCATTGAGGTAACGTAACTGTGTCTCTGTGGAAAAGATGCCTTAATGGTAAGCGAAGCCCAGCCCTGGACCGGAGGGTTCGGCAAGTAGGGGCACCTGTTGCTCTAAGGTTTTGTGTAAGATCAGGTTCTGGTTTGTCGAACTTTCAGTAATACGCCGCCACTGCGTGATTTTGCCTCCTGGAAGACCCGTGATTGGCGGTTGGCTATCTAATTCTCTTTATTCCCCTGGGGTCCAGACCACCATCAAATACCAGATCGACAATGCCGTGAGCAACTTGTGGGTGACGGGGCCACCGTTGACCAGTCTCCTGACAAGGAGTGGGCTGAACGGCAGGTCCACCATGAGATCGATATCAAGGTCAGGGCGTAGTTCGCTTTCCTTGATGGCCTTCTGAAATAGGTGATAGATAACGCTGCGGCGGTTGCTTAGAAAATGTTGTTGGACAGTTTTTCCAAGTTTCGGGTGATGCTGCACCTCACCGAGTAGGCTGAGCAAAACTTTGGTGACGGTCAACAGTTCTGGTTGCGATGCTAGGTGCCACCATTTCTCCATAAACGCGGTTACCCGCTTATGGAGGATCCCATCGGTGGACAGTTCAGGGCTGTCAGCAAGGCTCTCGAGTGCAGTAATTATCAGGTCCCGCTTTGAAGCCCAACGACGGTAAAGGGTTGGTTTACCTGCCCCAGCGCGTTGGGCCACGGCATAGTGCGAAGTTCCATCGAAGCCGCTCTCTGCAAGGAGCTCCAGTATGGCTACGGGGATGGTTTCGGCGACGCCTGGATCGCAGAGACGTCCGGCAGTGCGTTGGCCCGTCAGTTTGGACTCGTTCTTGTTCGCTTGGGTTCCTTGATTGAGTGTTCTCTGGAGCTATGGATGTAACTGCGGGCCGGAGCCGCGTATGTTGCCAGGCAAGAGGGCTGGTCCGCTATGGCAGGGCGGCAAAGAGGGTGTCGCTGAAAAAAAGCTGCCTATGACCAGAGAGGGGTGACCTCTTGATTGGTCGCGATACTCTGCCGGCTGGCCGGCAACTTCGAAGTCTTCGCGCAAATGATCAAGGCAGTGTAACGTTTTACGCAAAAGAAAACCGTGAGTGGTTGCAAGCCGTTGCTTTTAGGTGAAATTCACGTTGCCTGGTCAAACAATTACTGGGTCTTGGCAATTTGGAATTCGTCAGCGTTCTGGCGCCTGTGACAAATCGGTTGGGTCGGGACAGGTTCAGTGTCAGCACAGAGGAATCTAAGCAACGTCGTTAGGTACGGCATCAGCGTTAATATCTGAGAGGTGGAGTTCGGGATCTTTCACGTCTATGAAGAACCTGGGAGTCAAAATTGCTCCTTCGTTCTGTATCTATTCTCGCACGCGAATTAGGCAAACTGTGGCCTATCCTGGGTGGGGCGATTTGGTTATGCCAGTTCCAATGTAATTCCCGCCAAGCGTGATGAACTTTGCTACGAGGAGGATCATCACCAAAGCCGCTACTATCCGGCGATGCCAGGAAGCTTGATTGGTAGCGCCAGCCGAGGAGTCTAATGACCCATGAATGGCCCGATTTCGACCGTGAGCTGAAGCCACTCAATAGTCCTAAGTTGTGGGAATGCAACTGCGGCAAACTTGAATACTACTATTACGGGCCCAATTACGAATACGTTCGCGGACGCTGCGTAAACAGTTGCGTAATAGGCCGACACAAACGCCATACAGACGCCCGCAACCAGGTTGATCCTGTATTCGCCTCGGACCCGAGGCCTTAAGTATCTTGCCGCACGGTACTTTACTGCGGAGTTGCCCCTGACTCCTGAGTTCGGAACTTCTAGATATAGCGTTACTATACGTAGCGTTATGGTGCACATAATCATGATTGGGTGCCTGAGGGGTGTTTTCAGCAAAGTTCCCCGCAGCAGCTCGACGGGCGATTCTTTGGTGAGGCATTCAGGAGTTGATGACCTTGAAGACCCGCATCTAAAAAGGTCCTTTTTCACTGAAATTGCACTTTGACGATTCATGCTTACCCGACTTTTGTTAGCTGGGCTGGATGAAGCAGAAAAAGGTGCCTGAGTATTGACATCGAAATGAAGTTCGGTTAGGCTAACCTAAATGAAAGTCAAGTGGCTATTCGCAAATACGATCACAATGCCGCAACTGGCCATGATCTCTCCTGCGATTTCATTGGTTGATCTGGGATTGACTTTATGATACCCACATTTGTCATCTTTTTCAGGGAGGGCATTGAAGCTTCAATGATTGTTGCCGTCCTTCTTTCGTACCTGAATCGGATTGGCCAAAGGCGGTACTTCAAAGATATCTTTCTTGGAGTCTCGGTGGCGTTGGTACTTGTACTTGGCGGTGGTATCGCTGCATTTCTACTGATAGATCAGTATGACGGCTCCAATGTCCAGACATATTTTGAGACCGCGACTTACTTGATCGCCGCTGGGGCATTAACTTACATGACGTTTTGGATGCAGAGCCATGCCCGCAACATGACAAAAGAACTTGAGCGCAGGAGCGATCAGGCACTGTCCGGAGGAACCCGTGCCGGTTTGGGTATCTTGGCCTTTCAAGCAGTTGGCCGCGAGGGGGTCGAGACGATGGTCTTTACTCTTGCTATCGTTTTTGCTAGTACCAAGCAGGCAGCCACCCCTGTACATGGCGACTTTCTTTTGTTCGGAGCGGCACTCGGACTTTTGATCGCCCTTTGTACCGCATTTGCAATATACCGATTGGGCGCACGGCTGAACCTTCGGAGGTTTTTCCAGATCCTTGGGATCTTGTTGATGATCTTCGCGGCTGGACTCTTGGTGGATGCGGTGGAAAACCTGCAGCAACTTGGATGGTTGCCCTTTGGCCAAACCGCACTCTGGAACACCAGCGGCTGGGTATCAGAGGGGAGCAACATAGGTGATGCTCTTCATTCATTGCTGGGCTATGCGGAGCGGCCAACGGTTCTTCAAGCCGTCGTATGGGCGAGCTACGTTGCAGCCAGCATATTTGCATTCATTCGAATTGGTCACAATGGCGTCAGTTTCAAGCGTAGCAATAGCAAAGGGGGAGTAACCAGAAGTGATCAGAACAACCCTACGATTTTGACAAGAGAGAATTAGATGTCTCAAACCCGAAGTTCCACTGTCGACCGGTATCTGGAGACTATCTACTGCATTGCGTCGGAGGGGGAGATTGTTCGGCCAAACCGCCTTGCATACTGGCTTGCCGTCAGTGCCCCGACTGTCAGCGAGGCTCTGCAGCGCCTGGAGCGTGACGGCTGGATCACCATTGCACCGGATCGGAGTATTACTCTGACCAGAGATGGTTCAATAGCAGCCACCGCACTCGTCCGGAGGCACCGGATTCTTGAGCGGTGGCTTACCGACGTTCTTGGCTTTGACTGGGCTACTGCGGATGGGGAGGCGGATGACCTCTCTTCCGCTATCTCTGACGCCGTGGTGGATCGCATCTATGCCTCAATGGGCTCGCCATCCACGTGTCCTCACGGAAATGTCATTCCAGGAAGTGATATACCTTACGGTGAGCTCGTGGCTCTGGCTGATCTCGAGCCTGGCACTCCGGCAATCATTCGCCGGATCTCAGAGATTGCCGAGCATGAAGCTCGCTCTCTTCTTCTTATGTTGGCGGAGCATGCTATTGCAGAAGGTAGCGAAGTCTTGGTGACTGATGCCGAGCTTGGTCCGGAAGACATTGCGATCAGGATGGCAGGCAAGTCGCTGACGCTCTCGATCGAGGCTGCTCGGCTCATATGGGTAGATACCGTTGCCGTTGGTAACCATAGTTAATGAGGAGTCGTGGATTTGAGCTTCAATATTGGTGAAGTTCAGTTTTAAGTGGTTGCGGCGTTTTACAACCGGTCTTGTTGCTGGCGGCCGGTTACTTGGTGGGTCCATCCCAGATATTTTGTCGGGTAATTACAGGTGCCGTGAAAGTGCTATTATCCGACGGCACTGTATCTAGGCGCATTGTGTCGGCTTGAGAGCTCCTTTGAGATCGCTGCGCTTATTAATTCCGATCGGCCAGGATATTTTTATTTGTGGGAGGGCTGGTTATTTGCCAGGGCAGCGTCACAGTCGTAGATCGGGTTTGCCAGCTTGGAATGCTGATATGAGATTGGCCTGTATCGCAAAGGTCTGAGAGAAAGTTGGAGTTGAAAAGGTTTCCTCTGGAGCACCTGCCGCGCCTTATTGTTCGGTCGGTCCGTTGCTACTAGGTTAATCGCTTTGACGAACTTTTGGACGAGCTCAATTGGCTCAGTCACAACCTTGTTGGCGAGGTAATTCGCTAAGTCGCTTTCGAAGGCGAACGCGGTGTCGCCGTTCTTGACCTGAGGTCTTTGAGTGTAAACCTCGGATTGAGAGACCGCTGTTTCGGCTGGAATTGCAATATTCAGTTCCTCTGCTGCTCGTTGTAACACACGACGAACAATTCTGCGTTCTCTTGAGCCAAAGCGGCAAAACCTATATGACCGAAATTTGCGCCACGCGTAGGTTTTAGGATTCGGCTGCACTAATGGCCGCAAGTCAAGCCACCTTGAAATTAAGGTTTCTTGATGCACTTGTGGTGGTAGCCCGAAGGAACTACCACCACAAGTAGTTTAACTTGGCCAGATAATGAAACCTGGCGCTGGAATTATGGGGTTTCTAGTAGATGCTCGGGTACTGCGCAGCAATCTTTGCTGACTGCTGCCATGGTCCAAGGTCCGCCATTGAAGAGGCCGATCGGTTCAGTCCCGCGCCCTTCATCTGTCCAGCAGCCAGGTTTGCGGCATAGTTCGTCTGGATCACCTGGTCAGATAAGATCTTGCTGGCATCAGCCGGAGTGTTCGGCCATGGGTTGAACTGCTCCAAAGCCTGGCGCTGAAGTGTTACGGCCGCTGGAGTCGCAGCATTGTTCGTGTACTGCTCGGCATAACTGTCCCATGCCGCGGTATTGGTGTCAAAGATCCTGGCGGCTGCCCACCAGCCTAGATCGATGGCCAAAACGTCGGACTGATGTGTTTTCACCCAAGAAGGAAGAGCGGCGTTGAAGCTGTCTGCATAATCCGGGGAAATTTGGGCTGCAGTCTGGAGCACATTGAACGTACCATGTGCCTTCAGAGTTACAAGGTCTTCTGCCGCTACGAATGCCGTAGTCAGGTGGCCGGAAATAAGCTGGTCCACCGTGCTCGAGTCCGCACCTGTAAAAGTCATCTTCAGGCCGTTAGCACCCCATCCCTGGGCCTTAGAGAGCACACCACCGAGATAGTTTCCCGGATCAAGGTTAGAAGAGGTTGCAACAGTTGCTCCCTTGAGCTGGCTCACTGAGGTGTACTTACTCGATACCAGAACATCGTCAACGTGCGTCATTGCCGGGGCGATGATCTGAAGACCCGCATCAAGCGAGCTTGAAAACTGTCCGTCTGCGGCATCCAGCTGTCCGCTGACGACTGCAAGCTGCATGCTAGGACCGCCGCCAATGGTGTAGGTTACCGTGGCGCCCCACTTTTTTAGCATTTGCGCCAGGACGTAGTTTGTAGTGTCTCCAGGTACAGGGTTTCCACCTGAAATTCCTAGGTGGAGTGTCACTCCTTTAAGGTCTGGTGTGCCATCCGCGTTGAGCTTCAGGCCGTAATTGCTGCTAGCACTGTCGCTACCACCGCTTGCACTGCTTCCGCCAGTGCTGCTCCCTGCAGCCGCAGTCGTGGCCGTAGAACTTGCGGTTGAACTGGAACTACCACACGCGGTCATTGCAAGCGCTGCTCCAAGCAGCGGCGCGATGACTTTCATAGCTTGTCTCACAACAATGCTCCTTTTTGATGTCCCTCTCGGGAACTGACAAGAGATATTTGGTATTGAATAACTTCCCTGCAGGTGTAGCGATGATTTTGCTCAAAGGGACTAGTTAGACGTATTATCGTTCCTTTCGCTCGAGAACAGCCCATGGTGCCCATATCCGGGTAGCCAATGAAAGCAGGCCGACATTGATAAGGCCAAACACGGTTGAAATGACAAATACCGCAAGAAGCTTTGAAGTCTGAAATCCGGATGCGTACGAGGCGAGAAGGTAGCCCAGCCCTACCAAGCTGACCTCCATTTCTGAGACGACCATGCCGATGACGACCAGACCTGCCGAAATTCTGGCTCCTGTCAGAAAATAGGGGAGTACGCCCGGGATGATTATCTTGCGGATTACGTCAGATCTGCTCAATCCTGCCGAATGTCCGAGTTCGGTGAAGCGCCCGCTGACGTTACGGCAACCGGCGGCAACGTTCAGAAGAATCGGCCAGGTGGCAAGTAATACTATGAAAACAATTCTGGCCTTCTCATCAACCCCCAACCAGATCGCTAGTAGTGGCAACGTGATCACCAGGGGCGTGGCATTAAGAAAGACAACGTATGGAGCGGTTATTCCGCGTATTACACGCGATCTGCCGATAGCCAAGCCTAACACTGAACCGACCACGAGCGCGATTGCGAGGCCGATGTACATCTCGGATGCGGATACGGCGATGTCGTGCCATATCTGAGTTTTTCCAAAAAGCATGTCCCAAAGGTTGCTGGCCACAATAGTTGGCTTTGAAATGTAGATGGGATCGAGGAAGGAGCCGATGAATTGCCACAAGACGAGGAGCGCCACAATAAGGTATAACGTTCCAGAGTATTTGAAACCTGTTCGAAGGCGGGAACGTTGCAGGGCGTTATCTATGACCTGGAGTTCTGTTGCATCACTGAAGCCCTCTTCAAGACTCACTGCCATTCAGCATCGCCTCCTCCGGCTGGACCCAGTCTGCGATTTTAAGGTGCAAGTCTGTAACGATTTCTTCACGCAGGCGCATTGCTTCCGGATGCGCGCGGACGTTATAACGCCACCTGGGACGTGGAAGATCAACATTGAATACCTTTGAGACGCGGCCTGGGTCTGCCTCCATGAGCACGATCTTGTCGGAGAGCAGGATTGCTTCGTCAATATCGTGGGTCACAAACACAACCGTTGCGTTCAGGCGTTCAATCAGTGCTCCAATTTCCTGCTGGAGTCTTTCACGGGTGAAGTTGTCTAAGTGCCCAAATGGTTCGTCCATCAGGAAGACTGCAGGCTGACGGGCAAGTGCCCGTGCAACGCCGACTCTTTGCTGCATACCTCCCGAGAGTTGATACGGTGCATGGTCAGCGGCATCTTCGAGTCCAACCAGCCGCAGGGCTTCGATAGCCCGGTCGGACCGCTCCTGAGGAGAAAGCTCTTTCATCGATTCGAGATTAAGCTCGACGTTCTTTTTTACGGACCTCCAGGGAAGCAGGTTTGAATCTTGAAACACGAACGCCATGCGTTGACGTTGTGCTTTTCCAACCGATTGGTTTTCAAGGAGCACTTCGCCCTCATCCCACTCAATGAGGCCGTCGATTATCCTTAGGAGCGTTGTTTTGCCGCATCCGCTCTTTCCCAGGATGCTGACGAATTCGCCCTGCTTCACTGTGAGGGAAACATCGTCAAGGACTATCTTGCGGTTATGGCGTCGGTCGGAAAAGGCCTTGCTTACTCCCCTCACTTCCAGCAAGCATTGCTCATCATTAAGAGTCACTTCGATTTTCTCTCCTTATTGTTGGGGAATTTGCCCGTTTTTGGTACTTGACTAACCTTGGCCAGTGGCATGAATCCAAGGACTGCGGACCGATTGGTAGACGCGCAAGAGGCCGAAAAGTATGAATGCCAAGATTGTCGAGGCGACAATTGTCACAATAAGATGCGAGGTCTGGAAGAACGAGCCGTATGCACCTGCCAGCCCTCCGAGTCCGCTAGCTCCAACCTCTTGTCCAGCCAGTACCGCGCCCACAATCGCCTGAGCTGCGGATATGCGCAGACCAGCGAAGATATACGGCGAAGCTCCAGGAAGGATTATGTACCTGATAGTTTCGAACTTGTTCAGGCTCATGGACTCAGAAAGTTCTCCATATGCGGCTGACAATGATGCGACGCCAATGTAGGTATTTATTACCACAAGCCAAATGCAGAGGATGAAGGTGAATGCGACCCTCGCTAAGAGTCCGAGGCCGAACCAAATTTCCATCAGGGGCAACAGCGCTACAAAGGGGGCTGCAATTGCCATACTGATAAGCGGTGAAATAGCGGTGCGTAGCTTGACGGACCGTCCAAGCGCCAAGCCAGCCGCAATACCGACAAGGGCTGATGCGCCAAAGCCCAATACCACGATAACCGCTGTTTGCCAGATGGCTGGCAAAAGTTCTCCCTTTGACAACATCGAACCAAGAGCACTGATAACCCGGGAAGGTGTTGAAAAATAGATCGGTTTGACGAACTTTCCACTCAGCTGCCATATCGCAAAGAAGACGACAAGCGAAGCTGTACCCATGACTATTCCGGGCCCAGATTTGGATTTGGTTAGGAAAAAGATGCCCCCTGTGGATTGACGCGGCTTAGAAGTATGCGCGGAAGCCATATTTTACGAAACCTTGCTATTAACAGATGCCAGTCGCCAGCTCAGGCCGACCTTAGCTATCCCCCCTGAGGTGTTACCATATAATCTTTGGAAAGATAAGTCAAGCTCTACAAACCTATTTTTCCGTATTCTGAGGGTGTCGACTTTGCTACTCTCGGTGTGTGATAGAGGCGGCCTTTTGATTGTTCGATCCAAGAATCACTCGATGATACGAGAAGGCGTCGAAGGTGTGGATCGCGAATTATTTTAAGCTGGCGTTACCTGACTGGGAGGCTGATCATCTTTCGATCTGATTTGGACTCTGCCGCCGCACACTAAAGTTGGCCAGTGTCTAAACGTTTGATGCCGTGGGGCTTGGCTCGAGCTTAGATTTTGTTGACCCGGACACGGTTTCGACGTCTTACCATCGCTTGGCGCCATGCCATTGATTTGGGCAATGGGTAGGTTGAAGTGACGGTTCGAGGACCGTTGGGCCGCCCACACTTTCATCAATTAGCACGCAATATTCCAGGAACGCTGCCTAATAGGAACAGTTTTTGGATCCAACACCTTTAATCACAGATTGTGGCCCTGCAGGTTGACGGCGGATGCTGCCAGAAAGTACTTCGGAATTGGATGGCTCCCGAGGCGCGTGGACCGAAGGCCCAGTTTCAAGATTCAGTGACTACCTTTCTCGAGGCCCGGACCGTGAGCCTGTCGGGATCGTTCTGCAATACCGTACTTAAATGGATGAAGGTCGATCCTTTCGTATGGAGGTTTTGTCGACAGCAAGCGGCCCGATGGAGCCTCTGGAGTGGAATCGCTTAAATTCGATCAGGTAAGGCAACCAGTCGTCCACGGCATGCCGTGGGGCGCCTAGCTGCACTTTGCAACAAAATGCTCGGCGATGTGTTGTTGTGATCCAAGATGAATGTGCAGGTAACTGGCAAACAGTGATGAGGTCGCGAAACCCTCTGTCTTGACGCCATTACGTGTGGTGAAGTTGATATCTGAGCCGGTTGGGGTGCTTTGCGAGTAGTGGAACTCGTGTCCGTATATGACCTCATCCTTCTTGGTCAGGCAGTTGTCATGTAGGGCACTGGCCATGGCGTACCCTAGGGTGAGGCGCTTTGTCATTGTGATGTCAGTCGGAACTGCCCCGACCATCTGTGCTGAGTCAACTTGTTTTGAAAGCCACATCAGTCCGCCGCATTCCGCCCATGTCGGAAGTCCATCATCTATTGCTTTCCTGGCTTCGCGATTTAGAGCAATGTTTAGTGACAGGTTGTCGGCAAAGACCTCGGGGAAGCCACCTCCAATGAAAAGGCCCTTGGTGCCTAGGGGAAGGGCCGCATCTGTGAGTGGATCGAAAAATACAATTTTGGCTCCGGCTTTTTCGAGCGCTGCTATGTTTTCGGGGTAGATGAAGCTAAAGGCGCTTCCTCGAGCCACCGCAATAGTTGTTGTCGGACGAAAGGCCTCATCTTCACGGTAGTCGACTCGCACTGGGTAGGCGGATCTTGCAATTTCTGAAATCTTGTCGAGGTCAATGAAAGAGCCAATCTGATTCCTGAGGGTAATGATTGAATTACGGAGTGTCTCGGGGTCTTCTATTACTGGAATCAGACCAAGGTGTCGGCTACGCCAATGAGGAACCGCTCCACGTGGTATCGCTCCGACGATCTCGATATCGAGGTGTCTCATAGCCGATTTGACCAGTTCCAAATGTGATGCGCTTCCGTAGTTGTTTATCACTAGCCCTGCGATGTGTACCTGGGTCGAGAAGTTGGAAAAGCCTTCCGCTACCGCCGCTAGCGATGACGAGGTGGCGGTGGCATCCAGGATCAGGATCACAGGGGTCTGGGTTAACGCAGCCATCTCTGCTGTGGATCCGTTTGGAAGTCTGGGATCGATTCCAAAGTCGTCATCTGGATCATTTCGATTCATTAGAGTCCCGTCGAATAAACCCATAACACCTTCAATTACGGTGATGTCGGCATTTCGGCTGCGGCTAAAGAGAGTTGGTCCGATTGCGTTCCTCCCCAGGAGAAAAGTATCGAGGGTTCCTCCCCTGATGCCGCATGCCAGTTCATGATAGGTGGGGTCTATGAAGTCCGGGCCAACTTTTGCTGGCGCCACCCGCATTCCCTTATGATGAAGGGCTGAAAGTATTGCAGTGGTGACTGTCGTCTTGCCCACGCCTGACGATGTACCAGCGATTATTACCCTTGGCCCCAATTGCCCCTGTGACATCGCTGTTAGTACTCGATTCCCTTTTTTGCCTTGATTCCCTGGTCATAGGCGTGCTTGATCTTACGCATCTCGGTTACCGTGTCAGCAATGTCGATGATCTCTTCCGGGCAATCTCTGCCGGTTATAACCACGTTTGTTGCAGGACTTCTCTGTGTAAGCGCCTCGACAACGTCCTCGACGGGCACCCATCCATATTTGACCGCATAGGTGAGTTCGTCAAATATCAGTAAATCGAAGTTGCCGCCATGAAGCATCTGCTTGGCAACTTCAAAGGCGTGGCGGCCTTTTGCGGCCGATTCATCTAGGTCTTGAGATTCCCAGGTGAATCCGTCTCCCAAGGTGTGCCACTCGATGCCAAGGTGGTCAGCGAGCTTCCTTTCCCCAGTTTTCCATTTACCGCTCTTTATAAATTGGACTACGCCGACTTTCCAACCACGGGCCCAACCACGTGACATGACCCCGAAGGCGGCGGATGACTTTCCTTTTCCATGACCTGTGTTAACTAGAATTATTGATTCAGTGCGTGCCATATCTAAGACCGTAGTGCCTCATCGAATGTATTCAGAAAGGCTTCTAAAAATGAAGCATGTGCCGACGCGCAACTTTGAGCAGAATTCAACCGGCGGCTTATGAGTTTGATCTTTATTGGAGGTGTAACACCCATTGCTATGGTGGGATCCTGTTGGTGAGCAACAGACCGTCAGAGCCAGCCATCTGCAGATAATAGAGTTCACCGCCGTCAGGTAACCCGTCAGTTGAGCATTGACGCTGCCAAACCGTGTCAAGACGTGCTGACCGGCGCCAGGAAAGGTGAATTCGTCAGGTCGATTTGGGTCGGTGAGGTTCATGACTCATTTTACCGAAGGGCGATACTAACCGAGTTATTCAGGGCCGTTCGCAATGTGCTTACACCCATCGCGATGTTCCTCTGTTTCCACTGCACCGCACTCGGGGCATATCAGGTGAGCCCAGCATGCGGCATCGCCTCCTTCGGGGGTCGGGTCAAGATGATGTATCGTGTCGTTTGTTGGCTTGTCCACGAATACCTCCTCAGTCGTGCTGGCTTTGTTGCGGCAACCACTGGAAAAACTACAATTTTATCTTAGGTCAATCCCGACGGGCTCAGTTGTAGTTGTTTCAAGGCTGATCAGGCCAAATGTTAAAGCAGCGAGGACGAGGTTTCATGCCACCGATCGCAGGCCAAGAATGTCTTGGTTCCGATAACCTCTTTGGGCGTTCACTTATAGATATGGAACGTGCAAAGATTTCTGCTGTCTCGCCTTGGCGCGTGTCAAAGTCTGATGTCTTGAGGTTGGTTTTCAGGTGTTTTTGGATTTATTTGGGTCGCCTCATTGCGATTTGTATGGGCATTTGGAGTCCGTTTATAGGGTTGCCGACAGAAGGGATGAAGTACCGCTATGGAGTCGAGCTGGCGAAGGACAGCGCTGGGGCGGTAGTATCTCATTAAGTGCAATCAGGGAATCCGGTGAAAATCCGGGGCTGTCCCGCAACTGTAACGTAGAGCCAAAGTCCAACAATTGACCACTGCAGTCTTTGTCGGGAAGGTCGGACCAGGCGATGAAACGGAGCCAGGATACCTGGGCACGCTCTATGAGTCGAGTCGTTCGATTGGGAGATGCGTGGACATCAAGAACTCGGGAAAGTATATTTTTCTCGGCGGTACCCGTTCCGGCAAGTCATTGCTGGCCGAAAACACAATCGCCACCGGACATTCAGAGATTTGCTACGTGGCCACCGCCCCCAGAGCTTGGGTAATGTCTGACGCCGACTTTGCGGCAAGGGTGGCTGGGCACCAGGCGCGCAGGGGCGCAAATTGGCGGACCGTGGAACTGGACGTTCCAGGGGATCTTTACGATCTAATTGAAAATGCCGAAATCCCCACACTTGTTGATTCAGTTGGTGGTTGGGTGGCCCACGACATCGACTTTATCCCTGATTTCCTGCGTTTGGAGCGGGCAATCCGGAGGTGCAATGTACCGCTCTCCTTTGTCGCGGAGGAGGCTGGCCTTTCCGTGCATCCGCAATCCGCGGCAGTCCGAAGGTATGTGGATCTTCTCGGTCAGGCCAATCAGACAATAGCAAACTGTGTCGACAGGGTGTTTTTCGTGGCAGCAGGGCGGGTAATCGAGCTTTTTTCTCTTATCTTTGCCGGGGAGGTTTCATGAAGGACGACCTCCTTGGGGCCGTGAGCTTTCTGACAATTTTTGGCGGAGGACGTTCTCCCGGAAAGTCGAGTAAGTACTGGTTCAGTTGTGCCGGCATTGTCATTGGGCTCCTTTCGGGACTGGCGTGGCAGTTGCTCGGTCACACCTCATCAAGGCTACTTGGCGCTGCGCTCGTAGTTTTAGTTGTGGTGGTGATCACGGGCGCGATACACCTTGACGGGCTGGCCGACGCGGCAGACGGTTTGCTGGCCCATCTGGAGAGGGAGAGGCGTTTCGGGGTTATGTCCAGCCCTGAGGTGGGTACGTTTGGCATTGTGGCCGTTGTCGCTGCGCTCGGACTTATGACGCTCGCATTTTCGGTACTCGAACCGAACGTGGTAATGCTTATCGGTATCTTTTCCCTGTCACGTGAGCTTGCCGCTCTGATTATGGAGGTAATGCCGTATGCCAAATCCGAAGGAATTGTAAGCGTTTTTAACCAAAGTTCCGGAGGCCAGGTCAAAGCGAAGTTGATACTTGGGGCTGAGATGATAGTGAGTTGTGCTTTGATTGTTCTTTCATTTGGGTCCGAGGGGTTGGTCATGGTTGTCGTAATGTTTGTCGTCCAAGGCGTAATAGCACTTAGGGCCAAGGTCTTGATAGGCGGTTACACCGGAGATGTCCTGGGCGCTTCCATAGTGGCAACTGAAATACTGGCTCTGGTCACTGGTGCACTGATGCAGCGATGAAGTCGCTCAAAAAGCGGATAGCAAAGCAGCTGATGGGTGCCGGTGTCGGGCTGCTGCTTGACCGTATATTAGGCGAACCACCTTCAAGTGTTCATCCTGTGGCGGCATTTGGAAAAGTGATGAACAATGCAGAGATGCTTCTATGGCGAGGTAACAGAGCATCGGGTATTAACTATGGCGTCTTTGGCCTTCTGGTTGCTGCAGCCACTTCAAGGTGCTTTTCTTCCCCTTTCATCGGTACTGCAGTCGGCACATATCTGGCAGTTGCAGAAAAGTCACTTCTTGAGAATGCCACGTCGATAGAGTCGAGTCTGATGCGCGGCGATCTTGAGTCGGTTCGCAGCCAGCTTCCCTCATTGGTTGGCCGTGATCCCGAGAGCCTTGATGAAAATGGGGCGGCCAGAGCTGTGATCGAGTCGGTGGCGGAAAACTCATCTGATGCGGTGATCGCTCCCATGTTCTTTGGGGCGCTGCTGGGAGGCAGCGGTGCCATCACCTACCGGGCGGTTAACACCATGGACGCCATGGTGGGACACAGGAACGCTCAGTATCTCGACTTTGGCTGGTTCAGTGCCAGACTCGATGACTTAGCCAACTACCTGCCATCACGTTTGGCGGGGCTTCTGGCCTGGTCTATTCCAACTGGACGACGCGTCAAACCTGGTTTAATCCTTGCTGACGCGGTCGGTCATCCGTCGCCGAACGCCGGTGTGATCGAAGCCACCTATGCCTACAAGCTGGGCATCAGACTTGGCGGTGAAAACTCTTACGGGGGAACGGTGGACTGGAGGCCGGAAATGGGTGATGGCCATGGCACTGAACCATCTGACATTGCCGGTTCTGTTCTACTTTGCCGAAAAAGCGACACCTTGTTTGCAGCAACATTGATAGTCGGTGGAGTGTCGCTGGTACTTTGGCCTTGGAGTGGGCGATGAATAACTTTGGTGGAAGTCAGTTGAAGGCGGCGAAGAGATTTCTTTCCGGTCGCAGCCACGGAGACGGGGCTAGGGCTTTGGAGAGCTTTCTTGGACTTGAATCTGGTGAGCTGCTGGATTTGTCTGCATCGCTGAATCCTGTGGCACATAGCTACGACAGGTTTTTGGCAACCCGCATTGGATCCCTCAAGAGCTATCCCGATCCACGTGCAGCTGCGGCCTGTTTGGCCGAAGCACTTCAGGTCGATGAAGCCCAGCTCGTGTTGTGTAATGGAGGAGCGGAGGCCATACAGCTTGTTTCGCATTTGGTGAGAACAGGATGGGTTAGGGAGCCTGACTTCTCTTTATACCGCCGCCACATATCCAGCTATGATCTTCAAGGACCGTGGTGGGCTTCAAATCCCAACAACCCAACGGGTGCACTTCTCGGGGATGGCGACTTGCCCCACGTCGTTGATGAGGCCTTCTACCAGATTGCAACCGGCAGCTGGAGCAGGCGCGACTTTGAACGGGGCAGCTTTGTTGTCGGTTCACTTACGAAGCTGTTTGGATTGCCTGGATTGCGGGTTGGCTACGTGATTGCTCCGACGCCCGAAGATGCTGCCAAACTCCGCAGCCTCCAGCCGCAGTGGTCCGTCAATTCCCTGGTGGCTGTCTCGCTGCCGCATCTGCTCCATAGCGTCGATTTGAAGGAGACACACGAGGCCGTGTCCCGCATGAGGGTTGAACTGAATTCAATGCTTGCGCGTTACGGTGCAGAGCCAATGCCGTCTGCCGCCAACTACGTGTTCGTGCCCAATGGCATGGAGCTTTTTGATAGGTTGCTGGAGCACAAAATCCTTGTCCGTGATACTACTTCCTTTGGAATGGCTGGCGGGGTAAGGATTGCAGTACCAAATGAAAAGGGTCTTGAGAGGGTGGAGAAAGCTCTCTTTCCGAGTGGGCAAAGGAAGAGATTGAACTCGGGCTTCAGAGGATCCCTGATGGTGGTGGGTACCACCTCGGATTCCGGCAAGTCCACGCTAGTGGCTGCTTTCTGTAGGGTGCTTTCGGACCGCGGAATTGCGGTAGCGCCATTCAAGGCGCAAAACATGTCTCTCAACTCCGCAGTCACTCCCGCCGGATATGAAATCGGAAGGGCCCAGGCCAGACAGGCTCAGGCAGCAAGAATCGAACCGGAAGCGGTGATGAACCCGATTCTACTGAAGCCGACTTCGGAGATGACGACTCAAGTGGTTGTTCTGGGGGAGCCCCGCTACGAAACAACTGCAAGGGATTATCAACAGGAAAAGCGCGAATTGATGGGTGTGGTAACAGACTCGTATCGAGATCTCGCTTCGAGGTTTGAGGTTGTGGTACTGGAGGGTGCTGGATCACCAGCGGAGATAAATCTGATAGAGCACGATATCGTCAATCTCGGACTTGCCCGTAATATCAGTGCCAAGGCGCTGCTGGTCGGCGACATCGACAGAGGCGGAGTCTTTGCCTCCCTTTACGGAACGATAGAGATACTTCCTCCGGGGTTGTCGTCACTTATTGTCGGCTTTGCAATAAACAAGATTCGAGGGGATTCGACGTTGCTAGACAGGGGCATTTCCCACCTGGAGAACCTTTCGGGAAGAAGAGTGTTTGGAGTGCTGCCCTATATTTCAGGGTCTTTGATAGACGCGGAGGACTCCATGGGACTTGCCAGCTATGGAGATGGTCAAGCTTCAGATGGCAACGCTCTCGATATAGCGGTCATAGCATTGCCGAAGATTTCGAACTTTACCGATTTCGACCCTCTCGTCAACGAGCCTGGTTGCATTCTGAGGATGGTTACCAGTCCAGGCCAGCTTGGCAGTCCTGACCTTATCGTTATTCCGGGTTCCAAATCTACGATCAGTGATCTCAACTGGCTTAGAGGTAGAGGATTTGAGGTGGCGATAAAGCGACAGATGCTTGAGGGATCTGTGATTCTTGGGATCTGCGGCGGGTATCAGATCCTGGGCAATGAAATTTGTGATGAGGTTGAATCGAAGCAGGGGATAGTCGGTGGCTTCGGTCTGCTCAATGTGAAGACCATCTTCCTGGATTCCAAGGTAACGCTTCAGCGCAGGGGCATCTCGCTCCGTTTTGGCGGAGTGGCGGTTTCTGGTTATCAGATCCATCAGGGAAGAGTGATCTCGGAAGGTTCTCAGAAGTTGTTCGATCTTTCTGTGCCGGTTCGAAGCTTTCCCGAAATTGGGCTTAGTGATGGAGCCGTTGATGACGCCGGCCAGGTTTTTGGTACCACTTTGCACGGCATTTTCGAGAACGACGGATTTCGGACTGTGTTCTTGGCCCACGTAGCGATGGCGCGTTCAAAGAGCTTTGAGTCGCAACTGAACTTCGCAGATCTAAGAGAGAGTCAGATCGACTTTCTGGCCAAGTTTGTAAGCAAACATGTCGACATTGATGCTGTGCTTCGGGCAGCTTCAATTCACATCGGCTGAGTAAGGGAGACACTCAATCTTGTTCTTGTACCTGACCAACGCCGACACTGAGCTTCTAACCTTGCGCAGCGTGGCAGATGACTTGGCTGATATCGGGATCGAGCTACGTGGGGTCTCCGTTTCCGCCGAAAACTGGAAAGAGACGGTCGACTGGGCCGATGTCATCTGCGTGAGACTTCTGGGTGGCAAGGATGCCTTTTTGGAGGGTCTCGGATATCTGTCGGCTCTAGCTAATTCGAGGAAGATCCCGCTTCTCTGTTTTTCAGGTGAGTCCATTCCAGATCCGGAGCTTACGATGTTTTCAAGCGTCGCAAGTGGCATAGTCACCCAGGGCTTTGACTATTTAGTCAGGGGCGGTATTGCCAACTACGCGAACTTCGTTCGCTTTGTCTCGGATACCTGTCTCTACAGCGGCTATGGCTTTGGGCCACCAGAGGAGGTGCCCGACGTCGGTATCTTCAGACCAATTGAACAAGATGAATCGGCACCCAAGGTCGCGGTCATCTTTTACAGGGCACATCTGATATCCGGAAATACACTATTTATCGAGTCCTTGGCTAGGGAGATGACATCACAAGGACTCAGTGTCTACCCCATCTACTGCTACTCGCTGAGAAGCGAGTACGGGAAGCACAGTCCGGTTTACGAAGTTGTCCGGGATATCGCCCCCGACGTAATAGTCACAACTGTACTTGCCGCTGGTTCCATGGATTCAGATGGACAGTCCTGGGATGTCTCGGAGATGCAAGAGCTTGGGGTGCCCATCGTACAGGCGATCGTCTCCTCATCGGACCGCGAGAGCTGGCAGTCGCGGAGTTCAGGCCTTGTTCCGCTCGATGTCACCATGCAAGTTGCCATACCGGAGTTCGACGGCAGGATAGTAACGGTACCGTTTTCGTTTAAGGAGGTTGTTGATTCGGATAGCGGCTTTGGAAGTGACATCAGTGCCTACAGGGCTGATCGGGAACGAACCTCCCGAGTCACCAAGATTGTGGCAAGACTTGCCCGCTTGCGCTACAAAGACAACCGGGATAAGAAGGTTGCCGTCGTTATCTCCGCCTATCCGACCAAGCGCTCCCGGCTGGGTAACGCGGTGGGACTCGACACTCCGGCATCTGTCATTGCGCTCCTTCATCGTCTCAGAAACTCGGGCTACCAAATTGATCGCATTCCCGATAGTGGTGACGCCCTAATGAAAGAGCTGATAGACACCTTCAACTACGACGTTCCAACTCTGAGTGTCAGCCAGGTCGAAAAGGCGCAGTTGACGCTTTCGGTGCAGGAATACCGGGCCGAGTTTGAGAACTTTGGCCAAGAGGTTAAAGACGGCCTGACAAAGGCCTGGGGTGAACCTCCCGGTGCGGTCTATCTTGACGGTTCCAATTTTATCTTTCCCGGCATTATGTTAGGCAATGTATTCCTGACGATACAGCCGCCAAGGGGATTTGGAGAGAATCCAATAGCGATTTATCATTCTCCAGACCTTGCTCCAACCCATCACTACATGGCTTTTTACCGTATGTTGGACATCAAATACCAGGCGGATGCAGTAATCCATGTCGGTAAGCACGGCACCCTTGAGTGGCTGCCTGGAAAGAGTTTGGGGCTGTCCAACAACTGTTATCCTGACCAGGCATTGGGGGCCATTCCCCTGATATATCCTTTTGTGGTCAACGATCCAGGAGAGGGCACTCAGGCAAAGAGGCGAGCCCACGCGGTGATCATCGACCACATGGTTCCACCGCTGACCAGGGCTGACACGTATGACGAACTTTCAAAGCTGGAAGCACTATTGGACGCCCATGCGCGTTACTCGGGAATGGATCCTTCCAAGTTACCCGGTTTGCGCGAGGAGATCTGGGAGGTACTCGTGGATGCCCAGATTGCCAAAGAGCTGAGACTTGAAGAGAACCCCAACTTTGACGACGCTGGGTTCGACAGTCTTGTGGGAGAGATCGACGGATATCTGTGTGAGATAAAAGATGCCCAAATCAGGGGAGGGCTGCACACCCTTGGTGTGACGCTAGAGGGCCAGGCCGAAGTGGACATGATCTCGGCACTCACCAGAATTGGTTCTAGCTCTGAGCCATCGCTACGCCAGCTTGTTGCCGCAGAGTTTGGCATCGACCTGACTGCCGGAAAGACCAAAGAGATCGATCTGGTGGAGTCCGAAGTTCAGCTTGTGGTTGGAATTGCACAGGCTGGGGGTTTTGATGTAAGTAATTTCGAACTGTTTCCGGCACGCTATCGCGAGTCGATTGAAAGAATATGCAACGATCTTGTGCCGCGGTTGCGCGCAACTCCGAGAGAGCTAGAGGCCATCCTTGAGGCCCTTGACGGCAAATACATTGCATCGGGTCCCTCTGGTGCCCCATCAAGAGGGATGTCACAGGTTCTTCCAACTGGGCGAAATTTCTACAGCATTGATCCAAAGGCTCTTCCCTCGATTCAGTCCTGGCTGGTCGGCCAAAGGCTGGCCGATGCGCTGATAGAGCGGTATCTTTCCGATGAAGGGACGTACCCTACTTCGGTGGGATTGGTTGTCTGGGGCACGGCTGCCATGAGGACTGCAGGGGATGATGTCTCCCAGGCTCTGGCCCTGATCGGTGTGAGGCCGTTGTGGGACATGCAGAGTGGGAGAGTTGTCGGTTGCGAGCTGATACCAAGACAGGAGTTGGGC